>DYPD01000008.1 GCA_020720115.1 Thiomargarita sp.
TACATTCACCGCCTCCCAATCCATTAAACGCGCACCAGGAATATGTCCCGCACTGCTGAAGGTTTCTGGTTTATTGCGCACATCCAAGAGCACCACCGCCTGCAAATGCTGTTCTAGCCACTGGGTGCTGACTAAGGGACCTGGTACATCCAGTGCGTAGATATTTGCAGAAAAACAAATAGCAAAGGTAATCAGGGCTTTTTTGTATAAGGGTTCTAGCATGGGTTTATCTCCTTTAGGTGTTTTATTAACGTATTTGATACAATCCGACACAATGAGCGTTAGTTAGGTATTGCTCTGCGCCTTGTTAGACTCTGTCTCAGTGCAAGGGCAAGGCATTATGCCACTCAATATCGGCTTTTACATCCAAAACATGCTTGATTTGCTGCTTTTTCTTGGCGCGATTGGCGAAAGGCTTACTCAAGCGCAAACACAGTGTATTTACTTCCAGGACTCATTCCATGTTGCTAAATCAAGACGTTATTGCAGAATTAAAGATGATTGCGGGCGACGCACCCGAAGTATTGCTCGAAATCATTGACGCCTATTTATCTCAATTACCTGATTTTATTGAAGGTATTTATCAAGGCGTGTCGCTTAAAGAACACGAACGTTTAAATCAGGCGGCGCATGGACTCAAGGGCTCGAGTTTTAATATCGGCGCTCAACAGCTTGGGGAGCTCTGTAGCCAGCTTGAGCACTATGCTAGAGAGCAAAATTTTGCCAGCGCAGCGGCGCTACTGAAAGAATTAGGAAATGTCAGCGCCGCAACTCAAGCAGAATTGCAAGCCCTAAAAACTGGTATTTAACAAGCCAACGCCAATCCGGTAGTGGTGCAATAAGAATGATAACCAAGTAAAAATCAACTCTGTCTGGAAATAGGTAGTGCAATGTTTGCGTTGCAAGAATGAACAAAATCCCCTATTGCACCCATGTGGTTTTCAATTTTTACTTCGGCTACGCTCAGCACAAGCAGCACAAGTTTTGAAAAAGACAAGGTACACCTGACCAATATTGCACTAAAAGGCAATCAAGGTTCAATACATGAAGCAGTTATTGATTTCTTTGCAACGTCAGAACAGCAGCAATATGAAAATGTAAAACATGATTTTATTGAAGAAATGGATAAATAACACGGTCGTCTGGAAACACGGCGGCATTGGATTACAGAGACTTTAACTACCCTAGTGTGTCCTGAAGAAAGGTGTAAGCCTTTCATGCTGTAGTAAAGATGAGAGCAGGTCTCTCGGTGTCGGTGGCCGAACACTGGCATCAAACCACCCTGTGCGGCTGGCGTCAAGAGTGCTGGTCGTGAGCGACAGGGGAAAAGGCGGTGAGAAACCGTCAGGTAGGTATTGTGGAGATGCCTGTGCTGAGCTTGCGATACACTGAGCTTGTCAAAGTGTCGAAGCAAACGCAAGTGAACCCTTGATGAGGTGTCGAAACAAACTTGATGCTGTCAAAACCTGGCTGCTAGGATAAGCCATGTAGGGCGGGCGAATTCCGTCCAATGAATTTCATTCATTGGCACATGATTATCACGGAATTTGCCCACCATTCAATGCACCAGCAACATCCTACATGGCTACAGGGCTAGCTGCGCCAACAAGCGTAGAGGCGGATGGCGTAACGCTCAGGCTTCCCATATTTATCCAGCATCCCCGCCGCAGCTAAAAAAAGCCATCCGGCGACAACGCCATCGCAAAGATTTTGCCCTCCTGCCCCGCGCCGATTTGCCCGCGCAGGCTGCGGACGATGCGTTGCTGTTCAATATCCCAGACATGAATTTGCTTGTCGTTACTGGCGGAGAGCAAAAACCGCCCGTCGGGGGTGAAGGCGATGTCGCTTATCTTCGCCAGGTGGCCGCTGGGGTTGAGTTGCAGGAGGGGTGGTTCTTGGTGTTGCGTGTTTTGTGCTGCTGGCTTAGGCGTATCCACCTGCCCCAAGCCGCGCTCGGCGGATATTTCGGTATTTTTAACTTGCCCGCCACCTGAGCAGGCAGACAGCAACAGGGAAAACATCAGGATACGCAGCATACAATCTCCTAGAGGGTGGGGGATGGCGTCCGATGAAAAATATAACGCTAACGGGACTAAAGGCGCTAAGGGCGCCAGCATTTTAGCGCGTTTGTGTCTGTTGCGTCGCTGCTATCCAGTTGAGCCGCCGCTGCGTTTGCTTTTCGCGCTCTGAGTTTGTCGGATTTGCCGTTACCCTTCGACAAGCTCAGGGAACGGTCAATCGCCACTTGCTGTTGCCCTTCGACAAGCTCAGGGAACGGTCAATCGCCACTTGCTGTTGCCCTTCGACAAGCTCAGGGAACGGTCAATCGCCATTTGCCGCTGCCCTTCGGCAAGCTCAGGGAACGGTCAATCGCCATTTGCCGCTGCCCTTCGACAAGCTCAGGGAACGGTCAATCGCCACTTGCTGTTGCCCTTCGACAAGCTCAGGGAACGACAAATCGCCACTCAACGTCTTAAGCATAGGGGAAAAAATCAGTTATAAGATAGATATGACGGATTTATAAAATCTATCAGGTGGTAGCTGCAACTATTTCATACAACTGAAATATATTCATAGGCTTATCCATTAAAAACCTACCGCCAAGATGCGGAGCACACGAAGACTGCACGGGTTCATTGAAGAAAAACTACCATAGCAGGTGCGGTCAGCAGAGCTTCAGGTATAATCCAAAGATTCATCACGCACACCCCTTATCAGGAGAACAATTTTGATTAACGTCCAAGAACTTATGAGCACCCAGCTCTATACGCTCTATCCGCATCAAACCTTGCACGATGCACATGATTTGATGACTGAGCATAAAATTCGTCATATTCCCATTGTGGATGAAGATAATCTCTTTATCGGGCTGTTGACGCAACGCGATTTATTGGCTGTCTCTGTTTCCACTTTTGCAGATATTTCTAATTCTGAACGCGATGAATTAGAAACCGGCATTCCTCTGTCTGAAGTCATTACTTATGATGTCATTGTTGCACAAGAAACGACGAGTTTATTAGATGCCGCACGCTTTATGCTGGAAACCAAGCATGGATGTTTGCCTGTTGTGAATGCCAAGGGAGAATTAAAAGGGATTTTAACTGAAGCAGATTTTGTCAATCTGGCGATTGTGCTGTTGGAAAAGATGCAGGCTTAAAATGCCGCTATCTTCCTCGCGTTTTCCTTGGCAGTTTAATCGTCTCTCTATTCGCAATAAACTCATGGTGTTGTTTATGCTAATGGGCACGAGTGTGCTGTTGGTATCCGAGGGTTTTTTTATTCGGCATGAATGGACGCGCTTACATGAAAATTTGCACAATCAGCTTCTACCTATAGCACAGATTCTGGCTTTTCAAAGCCAGGCGGCAATGAGATTTGATGATGATTATTCTGCTCAAGAACTGCTCAGCAGCTTAAAAAAACACAGTAGTATTGTTTCTGCTTATATTTACAAAGCCGAAGGTTCAATCTTCGCGGCTTATCACAAAAACTCAAAGCAACAGCAAGTGCAAGCGCAACGCCGAGAACAACTCTTAAAAAATCTAAAAACGCATCCCAGCGATTTCTATTTTCAATTAGTGGATGGTGAAGCCTGGATACAATTACCTATTTGGTCGGATAAAGAAGTGCTGGGTTATATTCAACTGATAGATGATCAGTCTGGTTTCCAGCAAAGTATTAAAGAGTTTTTCTGGCTCATTTTATTCGTCATTATGGGTTCTCTGTTGTTGGCATTTGTGATAGCTGCACAATTGCCAAAAATCATTGCTGCGCCTATTGTGGCATTAAAACAATTGATGCTACAGGTAAGCCAAGAAAGTGCTTATCACTTACGCGCAGAGAAATACCACGATGACGAATTAGGTGAATTGGTAGACGGCTTTAATGCGATGTTAGAAGAAGTAGAGCAACGTGATCGTACTTTGGCAGGTTATAGCGAACGCTTAGAGCAAGATGTGGCGCGACGTACGCGGCAATTACGCAACTCAGTGTTGGCGCTGGAGACTGAGCGTGATCGCGCTGAAGCAGCAAACCGAGCCAAAAGCGCCTTTTTAGCCGCTATGAGTCACGAAATCCGCACGCCTATGAACGGCGTGTTGGGTATCCTTTCTTTGCTGCGCAACACGCGCTTGGAAGCACAACAGCAACGCTATGTGCAAATGGGCTATCACTCGGCAGAGGCTCTGCTGGCAATCATTAACGATATTCTGGATTTTTCCAAAATCGAAGCCGGACAACTGCACCTCGAAATAATCCCTTTTGATCTGCACGAGTTAATCCGAGAAATTCTGGAAATTTTTGATGAGCCTATTAGAAACAAAGGCTTAAAAATGCACCCAGAACTTGATGCGCAATTGGCGCCGGCTTATCGCGGTGATCCCACGCGCTTGCGTCAGGTGCTGTTTAATTTGTTAAGCAACGCGATTAAATTTACTCAGCAAGGTGATCTGTATCTGACGCTCAAGGTTTTGGATACCCACTATCTGAATTTCCGCGTGGAAGACACAGGTATAGGGATTCCCAAAGAAAAACAAACACATATATTTGAAGCCTTTGCCCAGGCGGATAATTCCACCACGCGACAATACGGCGGTACGGGCTTGGGACTGACGATTTGCAAGCAGTTAATCAAACTCATGGGGGGCGAAATCGGCGTACACAGTCAACCTGGCGAAGGCGCAACTTTTTGGTTTACCTTGCCGCTTTTCGTTGCCAGCCCTGAAGAACAACGCACACTACGGCAGCAGAGTCGCTTGGCATCTGACAACTTGCCGACGCTGGCGCAAGGCACGCCTTACCAGATATTGTTGGCAGAAGATAATCCGGTTAATCAGGAAGTGGCTAAAGCCGAATTGGAATCTTTAGGCTGTTACGTCAGCACTGCTAACAATGGGCGCGAAGCGTTTGATTTTTATCAAAAAAATGTGTTTGATTTGGTGCTGATGGATTGTGAAATGCCAGAATTAGATGGTTTCCAGACCACGCAAGTGATTCGTCGTTACGAACACCAGCGTCCCTGCAAAAAACACATTCCAATCATTGCTTTAACTGCGAATGCTGTGGTCGGAACGCGGCAAGCTTGCATTCAAGCGGGCATGGATGGTTATTTGAGCAAACCCTTTAGCCGCGAGCAGTTGCTTGAGACTTTGCGCTGTCACCTGACGGCCGCAACGCCTGCCGTTGCGCCTGCAACGCCGCGCACGCTGATGGCATTGAATCGGGAAAAAATTGACAAGCTGCGTAAGCTGCAACCCCAGATGTTGGAAAAAATGGTCGCGCTCTATATGGAACACAGCAGTATGCAGATGCAGCAACTGGCAGCGGCATTTGCCGAGCAAGACCTTGAGCAGATTGCTCGTTTGAGCCATAGCCTTAAATCTGCCAGTTTGAATGTCGGCGCAACGCAGTTTTCCACCCGCTGTAAAGCAATTGAAATACGCAGCAAGCAAGGTAATCTGCCAGAAACTGCTTGCTTTGAAGAATTGCAGGAGAATTATCAGCAGGTGGTTGCTGCTTTGCGGGCGGAAATAGCGGCTGCATGAAGGGCTTAGCCGGGTTTGGACAGCAGTGCGCGAAATTCTTGCCAAAAACGCTGACGCAAAGCGCGTAAACGGGCTTTGTGCGCTTGGGTTTGAGGGAGTTCTGCATTAATCCAGTGACGCAAAGCGCGAAATAAAGCGGGCATTTCTTCCGTATTGGTGGCTGCTTGCGGTGGGGCGTAAGGCAGGCTGAGTAGCACTTTTCCTGTATCAGTCCAAGAAAAGCCTTTAGGATCATTGGCTTCCAGCCATTCTAGCCATTCTGCGCCCTGCAATCCGGCGCAGGCTTCGCGCCCGTAACGCGCCATAGCGACGCGCCTTAGTAATTCGGAAAATTCAGCAGCTAATTCTTTGGGCGTTAAGCGATTGCGCCGTTGTTTTAAGCGTAAAAACACTTGTCGCGCATCTACGCGCCAATCGCCGCGCCGCAAGCCGGCGCGAATAAACCAGATTAGGGCGATTAAACCTAATAAAATCAGCCAATAACCAGGGGCAAGTGGCAGCCAGGAAATGCTGTCAAGTCCGTGAATATCGCGCAGGTCGTCAAAATACAGGGGATTCATCAGAATGTTCTCTCGGTGAGGTTAAGGTGGGTCGCATGGCATTAGGTTTTTTCAAAAAACATCTTATATTCAAATAGTTATTTTATTATCACGGGCTTGTATAAGCCCCCATAGGAACAGACGGCTAAGCTTAATTTATCAGCATTAGCCAGACAGGGATATAAACAATGAGTGAGCTTGATGTACAGTATGGCTTGGCGGCGCCTGGTTTGCCTGACGCAGAACAAATTCAAACTTGGGTAGATGCGGTGTTGCAACAGGTGAAGCCGGAATTGCTGACGGTTGCGCAATTAACAGTGCGTTTAGTGGATTTGCCCGAGGGCATTGAATTAAACGAAACTTGGCGGCACAAGAGCGGGGCGACAAATGTGCTATCTTTTCCATTTGAAGCGCCGCCTGGCATTGAATTGCCGTTGTTGGGCGATGTGATTATCTGTGTCCCGGTGATTCGACGCGAAGCCGAGGAGCAGGAAAAAGCCGAAGTTGCACACTGTGCGCATATGGTGGTGCATGGTGTATTGCATCTGCTAGGCTATGATCATCTGGAGATTGAAGCAGCGGATTTTATGGAAAACATGGAAATTCAGATTTTACACCACTTAGGTTATCCCAACCCTTACCAATCCTTATGAACGACCCTCACCCCACAACGCGACCTCATTGGTTGCGCCGTTTCAATAAGTGGTTAAAAAACCAGCCTGAAGACAAAGATGAATTATTGCAATTGCTACGGCAAGCGCAACGCAATGATTTACTCACCCAAGATGCTTTACAAATCATGGAAGGCGCAATGCAAGTCACAGAAACTCATGTGCGTGATGTCATGATTCCTCGCGCACAAATGATTGTGATTAATGCTGCCGACCGACCTGAAGTGTTTTTAGATGTCATAGTGCAATCTGGGCATTCGCGCTTTCCAGTGGTGGGGGAAAACCGCGATGATGTACAGGGTATTTTGTTGGCAAAAGACTTATTGCACTGCTATGCACAAAATACTAAGGGGCAGCAGTTTAGCTTGCGCGACTGGTTGCGTCCGCCTGTATTTATCCCAGAAAGCAAACGCTTACACATTTTGCTACGGGAATTTCGTACCAGCCGTAATCACATGGCGATTGTCGTAGATGAATATAGCGGCGTAGCAGGTTTAGTGACCATTGAAGATGTGATTGAGGAGATTATCGGTGACATAGATGACGAACACGATATTGACGATGCGGTCTACATTAAGCCGCGTGATGAGGGTTATTATACCGTCAGTGCGCTGACCCCCATTGATGAATTTAATGAGCACTTTAAAACGAACTTCAGTGATGAAGACTTTGACACTATCGGCGGTTTGCTCTTAAAAGCGTTCGGGCGGGTACCCAAACGTGGCGAAGCACTTTTATTGTCGGGTTTTCATTTCAAAGTCCTGCGGGCAGCAAAACGACGCATTCATTTGTTGCGTGTACGCGAAGCAGGCGCTGAAGAAATTGAGGATGACAAACAGGACGATTGATCCATGAACATAAAAAAAAATATGAGAACACGCGGTATTGCAGTTTTTTATCGTTTTCTTGAGTTTTACCCTTGGGTGGGCGATTTGCTTGCTCTGTTGGCAGGTGGTTTATTGGTGCTGGCGTTCGCGCCTTTTAACCTTTTTCCGTTAGCAGTGCTGTCCACTGCGCTCCTGTTTTTAGTCTGGAAATCCTGTACGCCGCTGCGTGCGCTCTGGCGCGGTTGGCTGTTTGGCGTGGGGTTGTTCGGCTTTGGCGTGTATTGGCTACACATCAGCTTAACCCAATTTGGCGGCATTACCCTGCCCATCGCCCTATTTCTCAATGCGCTGTTTGTCATGGTCATGGCGCTCTATCCGGCTTTTCTAGGCTGGTTTATCTTAAAAGTGTTTCCCGTATGCAATAAAGTCCGCCTACTCGCCGCGTTGCCAGCCGCTTGGACGCTGTTAGAATGGTTTCGCAGTTGGTTTTTAACCGGATTTCCTTGGTTATCCATTGGCTATAGCCAACTAGACGCACCGCTGGCAGGACTTGCGCCGCTCTTTGGCGTGTACGGCGTTTCCTGGGCAGTGACTTTCAGCGCCAGCCTATTGGTCTATGCGCTCTTGGACGGACGCCAAGCTTGGCCGGTCTGGCCGGCTTTATTGGTATTATGGGGCTTAGGCGGTGTATTGACTCAAGCTAGTTGGACGCGCTCTTTAGAACAACCCTTGAATGTCGTCATGATTCAAGGCAATACCATTCCTGAAATCAAATTCGACCCGCTCCATACCCAAACGATTTTGGATTCTTATTTGAATTTAAGCCGTCAGCACCGCGACGCTGATTTGATTATTTGGCCCGAAACAGCCATTCCCTTGTTCTTTCACGAAGCAACTGCCATTGGTTTTATAGATGAAGTAGTCCAAGAAGCACGCGAACACAAGACTGCCTTTCTCATTGGTATTCCAGTGGAAAATGCAGAAACCGGTCAGTATTACAATGCGGTGGTAGGATTGAATGCTGATTCAACCGAGTTTTACTACAAACAACACCTAGTGCCTTTTGGCGAATACATGCCGTTTCGTAGCTTAGTGGAATCTTGGCAAAAGATGATTCGGATTCCTTTTTCAGACTTTACGCCGGGTTCCAAAGAACAGCCTTTAATCAAAGCAACCCGTTATGCTATTGGGGTATCTATTTGCTATGAAGATGCGTTTCCAGATGAAATGCGTCAGGTGTTACCTAATGCGACTTTATTGGTGAATGTCAGCAATGATAGTTGGTTTGGCAATTCTATTGCGCCGCACCAGCATTTACAAATTGCGCGGATGCGGGCATTAGAATCAGGGCGCTATTTACTGCGGGCAACCAACACGGGCGTGTCGGCGATTATTGATGATCGCGGCAATATCGTGGCGCAAATGCCGCAATTTCAAGAAGGCGTGGTCAAAGCGCAAGTGATACCCTTTGACGGCGGCACGCCTTACAGCTTATCCGGCAATATCCCTTTGTTATTCATCATGTTTGTGTGTCTGCTGGTGGGGATTGTTCTGCATCACTACTGGTATCCGGCTCATCATCCCAAACCCGTGTAAAGGCTGTGTGCTGGCAGTTCGCGCAAGGAACAATCTGCGCCGGACTGTGAAACAGTTGCACTGTGCCGCAATTATCGCAGCACAGTGCACCAGGACCCGTTATTTCTCCTGCTTGCCACACTGTATTTGCTTGGGCTTCCAATTCTAGGCGCGTCAGTTCTTCCTGGGTATGGTCTACCATAGTGCTGAACATATCTAGCAAGCGGTCTTCAATTAAATCCAAATCAAAGCGCATCCAATCACGCAAGCCCTGTCCGGTATCTGCTAGAAATTGTGCAGCATCTTGCAGATCACGCTGCAAATAAGTGCCT
Source organism: Thiomargarita sp. (assembly GCA_020720115.1). Taxonomy (GTDB): domain Bacteria; phylum Pseudomonadota; class Gammaproteobacteria; order Beggiatoales; family Beggiatoaceae; genus BB31. The sequence continues at coordinate 9,488 of DYPD01000008.1, forward strand.
AATTTTCGCGCTTCTTCCTCGCCTAATTCTTCCAGTTCAATGGCTTTATCAACAGCCGCATCAATGTGCGTTTGGATACTTGGCAAAGTGTCTTGCTTGGCATGTTGCAAGGCGCTTTCAACCCGCTGCATCATGTTGCGGTAAGCCAATTCAAGCTTGGCTTCGAGTTTATCGCTAAGGGATTGTTCTGACATGAGCATTCTCCTGTAGATTGTATAAATTTTGTGGGTTTGGGAGTGGAGAAAAACCAGGGTACATCTTCGACTGCGCATCCTTTAGCATCAGTAGATGAAATGCTGAGGATTTTACACGCTGGGTAGGAACTGCTGAGAATAGAATACGGCTTCGGTTGCATTCAATCTCACTCTGCAAACCACTCACTTGAGCGGGATGCAGAGCGAGGTATTAATCCATAAACAGAGAACTGACTGATTCTTCTTCGCTCACGCGGCGGATGGTTTCTGCCAACATCTCGGCAATGCTCAGTTGGCGGATTTTTGCACAATTGAGCGCCTCTTGACGCAACGGAATGGTATCTGTCACTACCAACTCGTCAAGCTGTGATTTATTAATATTATCAATGGCTTTGCCGGATAATACGGGATGCGTGCAGTACGCCATCACCTGCGCTGCGCCGTGCTCTTTCAAAGCTATCGCAGCCTGGCATAAAGTGCCTGCCGTATCCACTAAATCGTCAATCAGCACACAGGAGCGATCTCGCACATCACCGATAATGTGCATCACCTTTGCCTCGTTTGGACGCGGGCGGCGTTTATCAATGATTGCCAGATCAGCATCATCTAATTGCTTTGCCAAGGCACGGGCGCGCACCACACCGCCCACATCCGGCGATACCACCATTAAATTCGGGTGTTTTTTCTTCCAGATGTCGCCCAGCAATACGGGCGAGGCGTAGATATTATCCACCGGCAAATCAAAGAAACCTTGAATTTGGTCAGCGTGCAAATCCATCGTCAACACCCGATCAGTGCCCACGCTGGTGATCATGTTCGCTACGACTTTAGCGGTAATGGGTACACGCGCTGAACGCGGACGGCGATCTTGACGGGAATAACCAAAATAAGGGATCACGGTGGTGACACGCGCTGCGGACGCACGGCGTACTGCGTCCACCAATACCAACATTTCCATTAAATGATCGTTGGCGGGAGAGCAGGTTGGCTGGATAATGAAAACATCCTTGCCGCGCACGTTTTCCATGATTTCCACAAAGATTTCGCCGTCGCTAAAGCGACCCACAGTGGCACGTCCCAGTGGCATATTGAGATGTGTTGCCACAGCCTGAGCCAGCGGTGGATTGGCGCTACCAGTAAAAACGATCATTTTGTGGTTGATATGTTTGCCGGGGTTCCGGTGAACGCTGATTGGCTTGAGCAAGGTAGTGTATCTGCCTGATTTGGAGTGATAAACCACACTGAAAGATGGCTGGGGCGGTAGGATTCGAACCTACGGTACACGGGATCAAAACCCGATGCCTTACCGCTTGGCTACACCCCAGTGATGCACCCCTGTTACCAGGGGCAGTGAAGGCTGGGATTATAACAGTTTTTACACCGAGGTGACAGCCACAGAAATAAGGCGATGCCCTAAGCCCAATGCCTATAGCCAAGGTTGCTGGAAAATTGTTTATAATTATCATAGGTATTTTTCATTAAGTCTATTTATCAAGGGGATCTCAGTGACTTCTTCAGCAGCAAGGATTGGGTGAGGTGAATAAAAACGCTATTATGCCTATGAACGAGTTTTCTTTAATTCAAACCTATTTTGCCGCTCATGCGCTTTCGCGTAGCGATGTGCTGTTGGGCATCGGTGATGATGCGGCTTTGTGTCAGGTGCCGGCGGGGCAGGTGTTGGCGGTGTCAGTGGATACTTTGGTGGCGGGCGCGCATTTTCCGCTTGACACCACACCTTTTGATATTGGTTACAAGGCGCTGGCGGTGAATTTGAGCGATATGGCGGCGATGGGCGCTCAACCGGCTTGGTTTACTTTGGCGCTGACTTTACCAGCAGCTGATGCGGATTGGCTGGCAGCGTTTTCGCGGGGCTTGTTGCACCTAGCGCAGCAGTTTCAGGTGGCATTGATTGGCGGGGATACGACGTGCGGGGCTTTAACTATCAGTGTGCAAATTATGGGTTTTTGTCCGCCAGCATTGGCTATCAAGCGCCAGGGGGCGCAGGTGGGCGAGGGGATTTATGTGACCGGAACTTTGGGCGATGCGGGGGTAGCGTTGCGGGTGCTACTGGGTGAGATGGCATTGTCGCAGGCGCAGCTTGCGCAAGTGCTGCCGCGTTTGCAGCGCCCCACGCCTAGAGTTGCAGCGGGGCTGGCGTTGCGCGGATTGGCGAGCAGTGCAATTGATGTTTCGGATGGTTTGCTGGCGGATTTGGGGCATGTGTTGGACTCGGTAGGGCTGGGCGCTGAACTTTATTTGCCAGATTTGCCTTTGTCGCCGCTGTTGCAGGCATTGCCGCCAGCTCTCGCCTGGCAGATGGCTTTAACCGCTGGAGATGATTATGAACTCTGCTTTACCCTGCCTGTTGCACATTCCGCACAGGTGTCACAGAAATTAGCGTCTAGTGCTTGTGTTACGCGCTGTACGCGCATTGGTACTGTGACCCAAGCGCCGGGTATTGTATGCTTAGAAGCACCTGAGCGTATTTATGTAGTGCCCTCCTCTAGCGGTTATCGGCATTTTTGATATGGCATCCTAGTTGCACCTGCTTAGGTAAAAAGGGATGTCTTGCACTCGGTAGGCAGTAACCGCAAGCCACCGCGCTACCCTGCGGTATCTGCAAGTAGTAGCATCCTCATTAGGAAGAACCATCGCTTTTAGGATACCCCTTATGTCCGAGACCTCGCACCACTCGCGTTTTTTCTGGCGTTCCTCTGCCATGTTCGCGATCCTTGACTTTGAAATACGCTTCAAAGAGGTCAATGCAGCGTGGGAAAAAACCCTGGGCTTGTCTACTGGTCCGCTGCTGACCAAATCGCTATTGAATTTCATCCATCCTGAAGATCGCCTGTCCACTGAGTATTACTTTGAACAATTACTCAAGGGCGGGGTTTCTACTGCTTTTTCCAGCCGTTTCCGGCATCAAAACGGTACTTACCGGCATTTGCTCTGGGAAGTGACTGCGGCTGCTTCGCAGGAAGACGCTTTTTATATCACAGCAATGGACATCAGCGGGCGCGAGCGCCCGTCGGTGGCTGACGAAATGGTCAGCGTGCTGGAAGAAGGCGTGGTGTTGCAGTATGCCAACGGTACTATTGGCGCCTGCAATCCAAGCGCTGAGCGGATATTAGGCTTACCGCCTGATCAGATGATTGGCTGGACGCTGATAGACCCTGATTGGCAAATGATTAAAGAAGATGGCACCCCTTTTCCGACCGAAACTCATCCGGCGATCTGTACCTTGCGCACGGGCAAAGCCTATACCGACAGCATTATCGGTGTAGAGAAACCTGACGGCGAGGTGCTCTGGCTCAAAGTAAACGCACATCCGCTGTGGCGCGATGAAATGACGCCTTACGCGGTAGTGATTTCCTTTGCCGATGTGACCCGTTTCAAAGAAACTGAACACTCGTTACGCGATCACATGGAAACCCAGGCGGCAGGAACACCGACGGGCAAGGGCGCAGACAGCGATTTTTGGGATTGGAATCTGGAAACCAATCGCATCAGCTTCTCTGTACAGTGGAAACGCATGTTAGGCTACGAAGACAGCGAATTACTGGGCGCGGCAGAAAGCTGGTATCAGCGTATTCATCCAGTGGATTACAAGCGCGTTATGGCAGACATCCAAAATCATCTGGAAGGCATTACGCACCGCTTAGAAAACACGCACCGTTTGCAGCACAAAGACGGCAGCTATCGCTGGGTGCGCTGCACTGGTACTACGGTGCGGGATGCGTCAGGCAAACCAGTGCATTTAATCGGGATGCACACTGACATCACCGAGCGCCAACAAGCCGAAGATCAACGGCAACTCAGCGAAACCAAATACCAACAACTGATGGATACGGAAACCGATGGCGTGCTGTTGGTAGATGCAGATAGCGACAAAATTTTGGATGTGAACCGCGCCGCAACGCAAATCTATGGCTACAATCGCCAAGAGTTTTTGCGCATGAAACGGGCAGAACTCTCCGCACAAATTGAAAAGCCTAATCCGTCCAACAAACGCACCACGCGCCAGACGCGCCGCCGTCATCACAAGCGCCGCGACGAAAGCGTGTTTCCAGTAGAAATCACCACCAATCCTTTTGTCTTGCAAGGCAAAGAAATGCTGATACTGGTCATCCGCGATACCAGCGAACGCCAGCAGCTAGAAACTGCACTGTGGGAAAGTCAGTCCAAGTACCGCCAATTATTCGAGGCATCTTCTGCCGCGACCATCGTTTTTGATGCCAATTCGCAGCAAATATTTGACATCAACAATGTAGCAGTGTCCATGTATGGTTACACCAAAGACGAATGGCTGCATTTAACCACCAGCGATCTGTCGGCAGAACCGGTCAAATCCCGCGCCTCGCTCTACAGCGGCACGCGCCATCAAATCATTCCGCTACGCTGGCATAAGAAAAAAGACGGCACCGTATTTCCAGTGGAAATTTCCAGTGGCAGCAGCTACTTATTCCAAGGACGCTCCTTGGTCTGTGCGACCTTGCGCGACATCACCGACCGCCGCGCTGCCGAAGAAGCCCTGCGTGCCGAGCGCGATTTTGTGCAAACCCTGGTACAAAACTCGCCAACCTTTTTCTTCGCAGTGAATCCTAACGGCAATATTCGTATGCTCAATAACGCCATGCTCAAAGCCTTGGAGTACAACTTAGAAGAACTGGAAGGCAAAGATTTTATCGAGGCGCTCTTGCCCGATAGCGAACGCACGCATATGAGCGACCTGTTTGACAGCATGGTGCAATCCATGCGCCCACAAGTCATTGAAAGTCAATTAATAACGCGCTCTGGTCAACGCCTAACTGTAGAATGGCACAGTCGTGCGGTAGTCAAACCAGAAGGCATGTTGGATTACCTGTTTGGCGTTGGCATTGATATTACCGACCGAGAAAAAACCCAGAGCGATTTGCAGCTATTCAAATCCATCATTGAAGCCTCGGATGAAGTCATCACCATCAGCACCCCAGAAAATCAACTGATTTACGTCAATCCTGCCTATACCAAGCTGTTTGGGCGCAGCCTACTACAAGCGCAAGAACAAAATCGGCGCATGGATTATCCGCCAGAATCACACGAAATCATTGAACGCGAAGTCAAACCCGCTTTAGCGCAAGGTCATGGCTGGAGCGGCGAACTGGATATACTCAATGCCAATGGCAAGCTGCTACATGTGTGGCAACGCGCCGATGCAGTGCGCGATGATAATGGCTTGATTGTATTCAAATTTGAACTCATGCACGACATCAGCGAACGCAAACGCATGTGGGAAACTTTGCGCAACCAGTGGGAAGAATATCAACTGATTTTCGACACAGTACCCATCATGATTTGGCATCGGGACCACGAAAATCGTCTACTGCATGTCAACAAACCAGCGCAACTGGCGTTTCCAAACGACGACAGCCGCGCCTTTTTCTCACGCAACCAAGAAGTGCTGCAATCTGGTACGCCCGCTTATGAAAAACAAGACCTGGTTCTCAATCATCTGGGCAGCGAACGCCGCTTGCACATTGGGCGCATTCCCTGTACGGGCAATCGCGGCAACATCAAAGGCGTGATTGTCTATGCGATAGATATGACCGATTGCGCACCCGTTGCTGGCAGCAGCAAACCCCAAGCAGAAGATCGTTTGCGCAAGCTGCTAGAACAATTACCGCTCCTGTTACATGCAGTAGACAAACGCGGACAAGTGTTGGCGTGGAATGCCACAGCAGAACAGCTTACCGGCTATAGCAATCGAGAAATACTCAACAATAGCAAAGCCTTGCAGATTCTTTATCCAGATCGCCTGCAACAGCAGCGGCTACGCGGCGAAACCCCAACGCCACGCTGGCAGGGACAAGTGCTCTGCAAAGACGGCAGCCAAAAAGTCATTGATTGGCTAGATATTTCTCCACAATTCAACGTCAGCGCTTGGCACAACTGGCAACTGGGCATACCCGTTGGGGCAGCCAATGAGCTGGCAGCAACAGCCAAACTGGGTGCGGACGAATTGCCAGATTTTATCTTCAAAACCACGCAAATTGGCATCAGTATCACCGATGATCGCGGACGTTTTATTTTAATCAACAAAGCCTTTGCCACCCTATACGGCTACCAGACAGAAGAACTACTGAATAAACCCTTCACCCTGGTATTACCCGCTGCACAGCACGACGACGCCATCCGCGACTACTTCAGCTTACTGATCAGCAACGAAGGACCCAAGCTGTTTAAACATTCCAACGAACAGCGCCGTGACGGTAAAGTCTTTAGTTTAGGCGTACTGACCCACCGCCTACTGTTGGAAGACGGACGCCGAATGCTGGTAAATTTCTGCGCCGAGTTATAGCATCAGCGCCTTGAATTGAAAGGCGCTGTATTAAATTGGTTTTTCTACTGCCAGGTCAGTTAAACTAGAGGAGGTATTAAACTGACGCACACGGGCATTTGCCGCACTAAACCCTCCTCAAGCTGACAAGGAATCTTATATGAAAGTCCAATTTCTCGATTTGAAAGCTCAGTATCAAAGTATTCGTGATGAAGTCGCCATAGAACTGCAAAAAGTGTTAGACAGCACCGCCTTTGCGGGCGGTCCTTTTGTCGCTGAGTTTGAGAAAAATTTTGCCGCATTTTGCCAAGTTAAACATGCCATTGGCGTGAGCAACGGCACTGAAGCCCTGTGGGTCGCGCTACTGGCATTAGGCATCAAACCAGGCGATGAAGTCATTACCGCCGCCAACAGCTTTATTGCCACTGCTGAAGCCATTAGCTTTGTTGGTGCTACGCCCGTGTTTGTAGACGTAGATGAAACCTATTACAACCTAGACCCAAACAAAATCGAAGCCGCCATTACAGAAAAAACCAAAGCCATTATTCCCGTGCATTTATACGGACAAATGGCAGATATGGACGCAATTATGGCGATTGCACAACGGCATAATCTGGTCGTAGTGGAAGACGCCGCACAAGCACAAGGGGCTGAATACAAAGGTAAACCTGCCGGTTCTATCGGACACATTGGCTGCTTTAGCTTTTATCCAGGGAAAAACCTAGGCGCTTACGGCGAAGCCGGTGCTGTCACCACCAATGATGACGAGTTAGCCGCCTGGATGCGCATGTTCCGCGATCACGGGCAATCCAAAAAATATCACCACGACATCATCGGTTGGAATGCACGCATGGATGGTTTTCAAGGCGCCGTCTTGAATATCAAATTAAAATACTTAGCCGGTTGGAATGAATCACGCCGCATAAATGCTAAAAAATATAATGAGTTACTTGCAAATGTTGCAGGTGTTACGCTACCCACAGAAATGGACTGGGCAAAACACATTTATCATATTTATCCGATTTTGGTGGATAACCGTGATGCTTTGATGAGTTATTTGCAAGAACAAGGCATTGCCAGCGGCATTCACTATCCAGTGCCTTTGCACCTCACTGGCGCTTATGCGGCGGCGAATCAGGGCGTAGGGCAATGCCCGGTCACTGAGCGCATCACGCCGCGCTTGGTTTCTTTACCCATGTTTCCAGAATTGACCGAAGCGCAAATCAGCCTGACATGTGAGGCAATCAAACACTTTTTGCAGCAATAAACCAAGCCTGCTGTGGCTTTACAGTTTGGCTTTGGAAAGAGGACAACCAGGCACTGGCTGTCCTCTTTTAATTTCTGTTGACGCCTATGGCGCAGAGATTGCTGCCTAATGGCATGTAAAACACTGTCCGTCACAAAGTTTTCACATTTTTCTTATAGGCTTATCCATTAGGTTTGCGTACCCGACAGATAGCCAAAAGAATATTTGCCCTCTCGCACCAAGCCTTTTGCTGTGGATTGTATTTTACGCGCTGCCAAAAGTGTGCACCTGTTTCTCTCTGAAAAGCACTGCTCACCCCGCCTAAATCTTGGCAGATTTCAGCACAGTGCCGCCCTGTTCCATGCCGCAGTTCTTGTTGCAAACCCCGGATTAATCTATGAAAACGGCTGATACCATTGCTTCTTTGACACTTAAGATTCCTTCCATTAAACCAACCAATACGGTGAATGACGTTGCGCAATTGTTTTTAACTGATGATTTCAAACATTTACTATCACTGCCCATTGTGGATAAGGGTACGCCAGTCGGTTTAATTAGCCGTTATGATTTGAATAAAGTGTATTTGAAAATGTATGGGCGTGAATTATACGGACGCCAGCCTATTACCCAACTCATGACTAAAGCCGTGTCAGTGGAACGCGAGCAACCCATTGAAGCTGCCAGCCAATTCATCACGCGCAATATACGTTTTCCAATTATGGAAGACTTTGTAATCACGGAAAATGGACAATATGTCGGCGTGGGAATTGTACTGGATTTGCTAAAGGCAATGGAAAGACGGGTATTGCTACGCACCAAAGAACTGTCTAAAGCCTATCAGAGCTTAAAAGAATCACAGGCGCAATTAGTGCAGTCAGAGAAAATGGCGTCTTTAGGACAAATGGTGGCGGGTGTTGCGCATGAAATTAATACCCCTTTGGGTTATGTGCGTAATAATGTGGAAGTCACGCAAAATCTGTTTGGGCAAACCAAAGCATTGCTAGAAAATTATGAACAACTCGTGGCATTGCTGATGGCTGAAACAATGGATGAAGATGCACTTGGCGAACAATTAGGATTAGTCAGCGAAATGAGTGAACCTTTCCGAGAAGAGGGGTTGTTAGATTCAATGCAAGACCTATTCAAAGATTCTCTGTATGGCGTTGATCAGATTTCAGAATTAGTGATGAATCTAAAGGATTTCAGTCGTTTGGATCAAGCAAGAACGGATAATGTAGACATCAATAAATGCCTCGATAGTGCTTTGAATATTGGTAAAAATGTCCTCAAATATAAGGTGACCGTAAAAAAGCTTTATGGCGAATTGCCGCCGCTGAAATGTTCACCCTCGCAGCTTAATCAGGTCTTCTTAAACCTGCTAACCAATGCTGCGCAAGCCATTGAAGATAAAGGCACTATTTGGATTAAAACCTGGGCAGATGGGGGCTGGGTGCATGTCACAATCCAAGACAGCGGTAAGGGTATTGCGCCAGAAGTGATCAAAAAGATTTTCGATCCTTTTTTCACGACCAAACCCGTGGGAGAAGGCACAGGTTTGGGCTTATCCATCAGTTATAAAATTGTTGAGCAGCACAGTGGGCAGATTAAGGTTGCTTCCGAAATTGGCAAGGGTACTAAGTTTTTAATCAGTTTGCCGCTCAATCCTGAGTCGGTACAAAAAAATCCCGCCAGCACAGCAAGGCTTGATAGTAACGAAGTGACTGAACCAGAAGCGGATTAAGGCAGCTCTATTGCTTATCGCTGACGAATGACTCGCGTTGTGTCATAATTTCGTGCTTGAAATCCTTTATACTATCGCTTGAGGTTTTCAGGATTATGGTATAAAACCAACTAAATAAATGAGTTAGCAAATTCCTTGGTGTGTTAGGGATGACCCTTAGTTACCAAACCTGTCAATAAAAAAAGCTGGATTAAATGGATGCTTGATATAGCAGCGGAGTGTTTATGAGTGATAAACCGACTATTTTGTTTGTCGATGACGAAGAACGTATTCTACGCTCTTTGAAAATGCTGTTTATGGGTACATTCAAGGTAAAAACCACCACTGACGGGCGGGAAGCCATTGAAATGCTGAAGCAGGAAACTGTGCATGTCCTGGTCAGCGATCAGCGTATGCCCAACATGACCGGTGTGGAGGTTTTGCGTGAAGCCCGTAATGTTTCTCCAAACACGATGCGCTTGCTATTGACCGGTTATTCCGATTTAGCAGCGATTGTCGGCTCGGTCAATGAAGGGGAAATTTTTCGCTACATCAATAAGCCTTGGAAAAGTGAAGAAATCAAAGCCATTGTCGAGCAAGCTGCGCAAATTGCCATACAACTGGGAAGTGCGTCTAAGAGTGCGCCAAGCAAACAGGTTGCTGCAAAAATTCAAGCTGAACCCAGTATTTCAGACGAAGCTGAAGGTTTAAAAATTTTGGTATTGGATGAAGAGCCTTCAACCTATGAAATCATTGAAGAACTCATTAAAGAGAGCAAAAACATTCATTGGAGCAAAAATGTTGAAGATGCCTTTGCTCATTTGAGCCAAGAAACTGTGGCGATTGTAGTGTCTGAAGTGCGTATTCAAGATGAAGACATTAGCGCCCCGTTGAAAACCCTGAAACGTTATAACCCCAATATTCTGACTCTGGTACTAACCTCTTTTCAAGACACTAAGTCTTTGATTGAATTGATTAACTATGGTCAAGTTTATCGCTTTCTGCCAAAGCCTATCCATAAAGGTTTGCTGGAAAAAAGTTTGCGTGCGGCTATGCAACATTATCGGGCAATGCAGGCGCGTCCAGAGCTTTTAATGCGCCATGTCGTTGAAAAACCTAAAGAAGCTGAAAGCACTGCGCATCGGATTTCAGATAAGGTGTTGGGTTATTTGAAAAAAATCCGCGCCCGCCGCCCCGATTCTTCTGAAGCAGTGCATTGATTTATCGCTGTTTTAGCTGCTCTTCTGTTCTTCTCTAATCGCCATTGCTAACGCAGTTTATTAGCGGTGGCTTTTTTATTGCTCCTCGTTCAATGAATTTCTATCGTTGGGAACAAGATCAACTGTATTTGCAGGTGCAAGTTCAACCGCGTGCTAGTCAGGATGCTATTGTTGGCGAACATGGTGGGCGTTTGAAAATCCGCATCACAGCCCCGCCAGTAGAGGGTAAAGCCAATGCGCATTTAACCCAGTTTTTGGCAAAGACTTTCGCAGTACCGAACCGCCAGGTAAAGTTAATGAGCGGTATTAGTAGCAAAAACAAGGTGTTTGTCATTTCTGCACCGAAAAGTTTGCCGGCCGGCATTTTAGCGCATAAAAACTCAGGCTGATGCTGTCAACACATAAGCCCCTTGCGGATTTTCCAGCGCGTAGCTGTTGCTGTCTTGCACATAGCGGCGGCAGCGATTGAGCAAGAGGCGGGTGGGCACGTCTTCCGTCCAATCTTCATGCAGGTTTTGCAAGGCTTGCAATGCCAAGCGGAAATTGTGTTCTTGCAAATAGCCTCGCGCAGTTTGAAAACGTTCAAGAAAATCAGTCTTTTGTACCACTTCATACTGGCTACGCGAGAGCACCTGGTAGATTTTTAGCTGTTCGGTGTGCCGACCGAGTTGCACCCAATCTAACTCACGGCAAGCCAGCAGCAGATCGCGGGCGGCGCTGTCTTTTTGTAGGCTCTCAAAGGTGCTTTGACTAATCAATAGCGCCGTGCCGTATTTTTTGCAGAGTTTTTCTAGGTTAGATGCCTGCCGAATGGGATTACCGATTACGGAGTAATGCCGCCGATTTTCTGCGCCTACGTTGCCCGCGACCAGGCGTCCGGTATTGATGCCGATGCCAATTTTCCAGGTATGTCCACGCATTTTGCCGATTTCCAGATTAAACAGCAGTAGCGCCTCTTGCATTTTGCGGGCGGCGCGGATTGCTAACAGTGCGCTGCTTTGTTCTGGATTGTTTAAGCCAAACAGTGCTAATAGGTTGTCGCCGAAGTATTTGTCAATAAAGCCGTTGTGTGCGCTGACGCAAAAATCCATGCGGGTGAAGTAGTTGTTGAGCAATGCCAGGAGTTCGGGTCCCTCTGTGCTGGAGACCAGGTGGCTAAAATCGCGGATACCGGAAAAAAGTACGGTGGCATGGCGCTCTTCGCCAGCCGCATGGAGATTTTGCTTCAGCATGGCTTCGGCAAGTTCTTTGGAAACCAGGGTTTCCATCATAGTGTGCAACTGTTGGCGCTCGCCAAGGGTGTGCATGACGCGATTAAAGGCGCGTCCCAGGCTGGCAAATTCGTCGTTGGAATAAATTTCGGTGCGGTATTGGTAATTTTCCTTTTCAATCTGTTCGGTTGCTGCCTGCAAGCCATGCACCGAGCGTCGGATGTGGCGAAATAAGGGCTGAGCAATCAGCAAACCGAGCAACAGCAGAGCACCACTCATCAGTAACAGCTTAAATTCCAGGTGCGCAATCAGGCTTAAATGCGGTTTTGTCGGGCTTAAAAAGACATAGTAAGGGCTGCCAGCTTGCACTTGGCTAAAGGCATAAAACCAGGGTTCTGCACCTAATTGAACGCTGCCATCGCCTGGTGATTCGCTGTTTGTTGCAAAGGCAACGGATAGCTGCTGGTGTAATTCGGTGCGCCAGCCGGCGGCGGTTTTTTCTGCCAGCCAACCGCTATCTATTTGAATTTTATTCTGATTAAACAACAACACCTCAAAACCTGTGTTGGCTTTGAGGGTTTCTAGGGTGTGGCGATTTTCTTCTTCCAACACCACCAGATAGCCTAAATACTGTTGTTTGGCAAACAAGGGGGCGCTGAGCAGATACAGGCTGCGCTGGGGCATATGCAGCCAAGCGGTGCTGAGTTGTTTTGGTGGCTGCACAGAAAATAGGGGTGGCTGTTGCGCTAGGCTATCCAGCAAAGGCTGTGCGGCGCTACTGGCAGCCCGCAACTGGGATTGAGCATCATAGAGCAGTAGCTTCGGTAAGTGCGGATACTGCTGGGTGAAGCTGTCTAGGGGAGCCGGTTGTTGCGGCGTTGGGGTGCTGAGCTGCGTCAGCAATTGATGCAAGACTGGGCTGCCTTGCAAAGCTTGCACAGTTTGCTGCAAGGACAAAAGTCGTGCTTGCTGTTGCTGCGCTTGCCATTTAGCTGCATGACGCAAGCCATGCTGCAAATGCTCCAGTAGGTGCGGTTTTAAGCTGTATTTCAGCAGTAACAGGATGCTGCCCACAGTCAAGCTAAGCAGGACAAGCATCACTAAGCTGAATTTATAACGCAGTGAAAACACGTCATTGTTCCTGTGGGGGCAAGACTCGGAAAAGACGAAAGTTCAGTGGTTAAGCAGCCGCGCCCTGCTTGATTTGAGGTAAACCCAAACAGCAGAAAAGCTGTTAGGCGGCATGAGTACTGGCAACAGTGGTCGTCATGAGTGCTTGCAACTGCTGTTCATAATCTGCCAGAAAATAGCCATTCACTGACACATAATCGCGCATTCCGGTTAGCACTTCTTGCCATTCCTGCACGGTTTTGTGCGCAACATCCTGGCGCACGGGCAGCACCTTGTCAGATATACCTAAATCTAACGGTGGCGGTGCGTGCAAAATCAACTCCAGTGCTGCTAAATGCAGTTTTACCCAAGCATCCACCGCCTCTGGCGTGCTCTGCCGCAGGCTTTGCAGATAGGTTTGATGTTGCTGTTGTAACGCGGCAAGCTGACATTTTGCTGCTGCCAACCCGACTACGATTTTGGCTTTGTCGTGGGCGGATTGGTAGCCGTGTCCTCGGTCTAAACTTTCTTCTAAATCGCTCAGAGTACATTGGCAAGCTTGCAATGCAAGGCGTTGTTTTTCAAGCTGTTCAATAGCAGATTGGTGCATGGGTTTGATTCGTTTCCAACTCATTTGCTTTATGCAAAGGTGTCAATTTAGATAGCATTTGCTTGGGCTTCGGCATTGCCGGTATAGGTTGCGGGGGTTAGCGCCATTAAACGCCGTTTTTCTGCCTCTGGAATTTCCAGTGTTTGAACAAAGGCTTGCAGGCTTTCTTTATCAATGCCCTTGCCGCGGGTTAAGGCTTTGAGCTTTTCGTAAGGTTCTGGCACGCAGTAACGGCGCATCACGGTTTGGATAGGTTCTGCCAGCACTTCCCAGGCGTTATCTAAGTCTTCAGCAATCCGGGGGCGGTTGACTTCCAGCTTGTGGATGCCTTTGAGCAGCGATTGGTAGGCAATCAGGCTATGCGCGATGCCGACGCCTAACACACGCAATACGGTGGAATCGCTCAGATCGCGCTGCCAACGAGAAATCGGCAGTTTGGCGGCGAGATGCGTAAAGAGAGCATTAGCGATGCCAAGATTGCCTTCGGCATTTTCAAAATCAATCGGATTGACTTTATGCGGCATGGTAGAAGAACCCACTTCGCCCGCGACGGTTCTTTGCTTGAAATAAGCCAGAGAAATGTAAGCCCACAGATCGCGGCTGAGATCGATCAAAATGGTATTGAACCGTGCCAGCGCATCGAAAAATTCTGCAATATAATCATGAGGTTCAATTTGCGTGGTATAGGGATTCCAGGTTAAGCCCAGACTTTCAACAAACTGCTGGGCAAACTTTTCCCAGTTAAAGCTAGGATAAGCGCACAAATGCGCGTTGTAGTTGCCCACTGCGCCGTTGATTTTGCCGAGAATTTGTGTTTGCGCCACCTGATCGCGCTGGCGCTGTAGGCGGTAAGCGACATTTGCCATTTCTTTGCCCAGCGTAGTCGGCGAGGCGGGTTGTCCATGGGTGCGGGAAAGCATGGGTAAATCTGCGTATTCGCGGGCAAGAATGCGTATAGATTCAATTAGTTGCTCCATATCGGTTAGCAAAATATGGGTTTTGGCTTCTTGTAACATCAGCGCATAAGCTAAGTTATTAATGTCCTCGGAAGTGCACGCAAAATGCAGAAATTCGCTGACGGCGGCGAGTTCTGGCAGGTCTGCCAGGCTTTCTTTGAGCAGGTACTCAACGGCTTTAACATCGTGATTAGTGGTGCGTTCAATGGCTTTCACGCGCTGCGCCTGGGTTGCAGAAAAATTCTGTACCAGACTGTTGAGCCGCTGTTGTGCTATAGGGCTAAAAGCGGGCACTTCGGGAATGTCCGGTGCGGCGCTGAGGGCTTGTAGCCAGCGCACTTCTACCAGCACGCGGTAGCGGATTAAGCCGTATTCGCTGAAAATCGGGCGCAAAGCCTGGGTTTTGCTGGCGTAACGTCCGTCTATTGGAGAAATGGCGGTCAGTGAGGAAAGTTCCATAGGGAGAGTCATGTCTGTCTATCGCTGGTTTGAAGTAAAAAAGTAAAGCCTTAAGCCTTGATTATTTATCTGGCAGGGGCGGTTCCCAGGCAGGTACGGTTTCTTTGGCTTGATTGAGCATGGCTTGGATGTCGCGGTTGTCTTTTTCCCACAACTGATCCAAAAGCTCGGTGGCAAGCTGTTCTGGGGCTTTCATGAGTACAGTGGCGGCAGCATAGAGCGCCTGCTGTACGGTTAATAATTCGGTATCATTTTCAAGCAAATCGTAATCGCTGATCAGCAAATGCAGATTTGCACAAAATAGCTTTTTACTGATCCAATCAAAGTTTAACAACAAGGATTTGAGTTCTGCCAGGCGTTTAGCGCCGAGCAAATGCCAACCCAGGTTTTGGTAAAAATAGCCGTCATCAGGTGCGCTACTCCAGCCTTGCTGCGCCAATCTGCCGTAAGCCGAGATCATGTGCAGATGGAGCTTGTCAAGATCGGAATTATCCTGGATGTAAGCATGTTGAAAAGCATGCAGGCTGATGTAATCGCCTTGCGGATGTGGGTGCAAATGCAGCAAGCCGGTTTCGGCAAATTGCTGGATGAGCTTTTGAATTTCCGCTGGTGGCAGGTTGAACATGTGTTGCCACAGCATACGAATGCTGTGCAAAGGGATGTGCGTGTAATCAGCAAATACCGCCAACACTAAATAGCATTCGCCTTGCTCGCCGAGGCTTTCCAGATACAGATGCAACGTCATCATCAGATGATGATCGTAGCCTTCGGGAAATTCCCAGTCCTGGTCTTGCAAGCGTTCCAACAGATGCGCCCAAGCAATCGGTTTCTGCATGGCGGCTAAACTGGCGGTCAGTTGCAACGCCAGCGGATTTTGTTGACAGCTTTGCACAATGGCGTCTAATTCTGCTGGCGGTTGATCTTCGCAATTGGCGCTGCTGAGCAGCAATCGCCCCGCTTGGGCGACGCTCAAGGCGGGCAGTTGAAAGCGGATCGCTTGACTGGCTTTGAAGCGCACGAAATCGTATAAATTCGGATTAACACAGGTAATCAGCACGCGGCAATTTGCACCTAAGCTATTGATTGGCAAGATAGCGCCGAAATCTGGCACATCATCGAGAATAAACAAACAGGTACGGGCGGCAAACAGGTCTTGCATAAACTCAGTCGCCGTATCCAAATCAATGAAACCATGCGTGGTTTTACCCAGCGCCAGCGCAATGTCGGTGTAATGCTGGAACAAATGCGGCGCTTCTCCTAAGCCCAGCCAGAAAATCCCGTCTGGGAAGTGTTTTTGTACCTCGGCATCATGGGCTAAACGCGCTGCCAGCAGAGATTTACCCGTACCGCCAGGCGCATCAATCAGAATCGGGCTGTTTTGCGGATTAATGCCTTTCACTTGCAGCTTACTTTTAATCCCATCAAAGGCTGGTGTGTCTAAAATCAAATGCTTAGGCAGCGCAGGCACGAAAAACAGTTTTGAGTCTTGCTGCTTTTGCTGGGTTAAACCGGTCTTAAAGTTTTTCAGTTCTGGTTTTAATTCTTCCAGAGCAAACTCGATATTAGTGATAATCTGTTGGGCAAGCTGGTCTTTTTGGGTAGCGTCAGAGAATTTTTCCAGGCTTTTTAAGTCACGCAGAACCTGGCTTAACAGGGTTTCGTAACGCTGTTCAAAAAATTGGATTTTTTCTTTTAAGAGTTGTTCCGTCATCATGTAAAGACTCCATTAAAAAGCTAAGTGCGGCTTGGTACAAGCAGGCGCAACGCGCCTTTTGGCAAAACCGATATGGTATACTGCACCGGTCTTTTATGGATACCGATTTTTCTAAAGCGGGCTAGACAGGGTTACAGTCTAGCGATAAATTTTCAAGTTTAGGACTGCTTTTATGAATGTTAAAACTACTGAAATTCCTGGCGTTTTAATTATAGAACCCAAAGTATTTGGTGATGCACGCGGATTTTTTCTGGAAACCCATCAAGATCGGCGTTACCGCGAAGCAGGTATTACCGAGTCTTTTGTACAAGACAATCATTCTCACTCGGCGCAGGGGGTGTTGCGCGGACTGCATTTTCAACGCACCCATCCGCAGGGCAAATTGGTGCATGTCACGCACGGCAGTGTATTTGATGTGGCAGTGGATATTCGTAAAGATTCAGCGACTTACGGGCGTTGGGTAGGCATTACTTTAGATGCACAATCACACCGGCAATTTTATGTTCCGCCAGGTTGTGCGCATGGTTTCTGCGTTTTGTCTGAATATGCGGATTTTCATTATAAATGTACGGATTATTATTATCCTGAAGACGAAGGCGCAATTCTTTGGAATGATCCTGATATTGGTATTGAGTGGCCTATCACACAGCCGACTTTATCCAGCAAAGACGCCCAAGCCGGCTATTTTAAGGATTTGTAACCTTTTTTCTGACTATTAACCACGAACGCATAACCATGAACACAACCACTAAGCGCATTTTACTCATCAGTTGCACAGGGCAGGTCGGTGCTGAACTTTGGCGTTGTTTACAACCACTTGGACAGGTCGTGCCGGTTGATCGCAGCGATACCGCGCTGCGTATCGAACTCACAGATCACAGCAACATTCGCAACCTGGTGCGTGAAATCAAGCCCGACATTATTGTCAACGCCGCCGCTTACACCGCAGTAGATAAAGCTGAACAAGAACCGGATGTTGCAATGGCAATCAATGGCACTGCACCAGGCATTTTGGCAGAAGAAGCCAAAGCACTTAACGCGCTCTTGGTGCATTATTCCACTGATTATGTGTTCAATGGTCAGCGTAATGACAATGCCTACAGCGAGGAGGATTTTTGCGATCCGCGCAATGTCTATGGCGCAACCAAGCTGGCGGGCGACCAAGCGATTCAACAAGTCGGCTGCAAGCATTTGATTTTCCGCACCAGTTGGGTCTACGGGCGCTATGGCAAAAACTTTTTGCTGACCATGCAACGGCTGGCAAAAGAACGCGACGAACTGCGTGTTGTGGCGGATCAAATCGGCGCTCCAACCTGGAGCCGTCTGATTGCAGACGCCACCGCGCAAGTGTTAGCACAAGTCAATTCACCGCTGATGATGGCAGATATGAACAAGCTATCTGGCATTTACAACCTGACTTGTGGCGGGCAAACCAGTTGGTACGATTTTGCCAAAGCCATTGTGCAGCAATTACCCAATCCGCCGCATGTCATTCCCATCACGACTGACGAATACCCAGCCCCCGCTAAGCGTCCGGCTTATTCAGTGCTGTCTAACGACAAACTGGCGAACGCTTTTGGCATTCGCCTGCCGTCTTGGGAAACCGCCTTATCCGTATGCCAAAGCCGATAAACCCAATGAACGCGATAAATGCTCGC
The DNA here is from genome assembly GCA_020720115.1 of Thiomargarita sp. Lineage (GTDB taxonomy): Bacteria > Pseudomonadota > Gammaproteobacteria > Beggiatoales > Beggiatoaceae > BB31. The sequence goes on from DYPD01000008.1 coordinate 27,902, forward strand.
AGCCAAGGCGTGGTGCTGATTGCCGTGCTCTGGTTTATCGCGCTCATGAGTTTATTGGTGGCTACCCTCGCCTCAGAAGTGCGCTTGACTGCCAAAGCCGTATTTCACAACCAGGATAACGTCGAAATTTGGGCAAAAACCCTGGAAACCTTGCACCTGGCAGAAATGGAACTCATGATTCAGCGGATGCCCTTACCGCCAGAGAAATTGGAAAAACCCTTAAGCGAGCGGGAAAATCCTCTCCTGCACTTTAACGGGCAAGTAGTGCAACTCTCCTATCCACAACCTGAAGGCTCAACGGTGCGCATTTACGATCACGCCGGAAAAATCAATGTGCGCAGCCTCAACAGCACTCAACTGCGCGACTTACTGAGCAAACAAATCGGCGAAGAAGATGTCGAACGCTTAGACGCCCTGCAACAAGCCTGGGATGATTGGAAAGACGCAGACGACCTAAAGCGCCTCAACGGGGCGGAAAAAGCCTATTACGAAACCCTTGATCCGCCCTACGAACCGCGCAACGGGCTATTTGAAACCCTGGAAGAAATTCGCCTAATTAAAGGCTTTGACCAGGTATTCAAAGACATAGATTTAAATACTGTGTTTACCATTTATGCTGGCAGTTATCAGGTCAACCCCAATTATGCGACAACTGAGGTACTCAACCTGCTGCCAGGCGTGGATACCAAGGGAGTCGAGCAGATTATTGAACTGCGCAATTCGACAGAGATTAAAAGCCTCAGTGATTTAAATGAAATTATTGCAGGTGAGGCTTTAGCCAAATTGCAGCCCTGGTTGGAATTTGGTAACAGTGGCAGTAGCATATACACCATTGCCATTCAAATCGCCCCCGTAGCAGAAGCGGATGCTGCTGAAAAAGCTGACCTCAAGCCAATAACAACTGCTGATGATAATAACGCTGAACCACCGCCAGCCAGCACCGTTAGCCAGTATGCTTTTTTAGCAACTGTACAAAGCAGCGGCTACGCTATTCCACCACGCATTCTCAAAATCGAGCCTTACGGACAGCTTCCCAGCGTCCAATAAAGTTTATTCCTGCCTTCAAATTCAACGAATTGTATTTTTACCCAACATCATTGATGTGCTCTTTGATCTGGTAGGTACATTGCTACACATGGCAAACGGCGAGGCGATGTTTTTTACACTATCAAAGTGACTGGCGTTAAGCTTCAATCTCAATAAAAACAAATAGTCATAACGTGACAATTGAATATTCTATAGGCATTTCACTGATTATTAGGCTTAACTGGCATGAAATAAAAAGTTATTAATTCTATAGACCAACAGTTTTAGCAACGGAATATTTGCAAACCGCTGATAAGTTAATGAATTTATATACTATTTATGTGAAATCAAAGGAAATTGGTCACTTCATCCTTCTGATGGATTGTTGTTTAAGTGCATAACTGGATACAATAAAAAACAGTGGCTTTCAGATAGTCCATTGGCATTTTTGTAGAAATATTGAAAAACAATTAAATATTTCCATGTATAACGCAAAATCGAACATTGATTTTCCCTGCAAAGCAAGGTCTCCACGTACTATGCAGATTCATATTCCAATGCGGTCAAAAAATGTATTTTTCAGTCAACATTGGTTTGGCAGATAAGGTTGCTTGCTTGTATCCAACTTATCTTAAGCCCTCTATCTGTTACTGCGCTTTCCTGTGCTGCCTATTTTGCTGCAACATGCAGCCCGCTTGGGGTTTGGATGAGGTGGATGAATATGCGCTGAAGGCAGTGTTTTTATTCAATTTAGCCAAATTTATCAGTTGGCCAGACAGCACTTTTGCGAATGCCGAACAAAAATTTCGTTTTTGTATCCTGGGAGAAACCAAATTTAATGGCGATATGAAGCGTACCATTGAAGGGGAAAAAATCAACGCACGCGCCATCAGCGTGGAAAAAGAGATTGAGCTAGACAGCAGCAGTTATAGTTGCCAAATTCTGTTTATTAGCCCCAAGGAAGCCTCCAGACTGTCTGAAATTATGGATTTTTTTAAGGATTATCCAGTGCTTACGGTCAGCGATCTGAAGGATTTTGCGAATTTAGGCGGCATGGTGGAGTTTTATAAAGAGAACCTTTACAAAGAAGGCGAACGAATACGTTTAGCCATTAATATCAATGCGTTGCAAGGAGCTAAATTGCAGGCTAACGCTAATTTGTTGCGCGTGGCGAAGCTGATTTCCCCAATCCCCCTTGAGTCACCCTAATGTCTGCCAATATGCCGATCTGTGGTTTGTACGCCGTCACTGATGCCGCGTTGATGCCGGTGCAGTCGTTTCTAGCCCAAGCTGAGGCGGCTTTGCGGGGGGGCGCTCAGCTCTTGCAATATCGAGATAAAAGTGCTGAAACCGACAAGCGCCGCACACAAGCGCAGGCACTCCAGGCGTTGTGCCGCGACTATGTAGTGCCGCTGATTATTAATGATGACGTGCAGTTAGCGCGACAAGTGCAAGCAGCGGGCGTGCATTTGGGGCGGGAGGATGGGTTATTGTCAGAAGCGCGTGCTTATTTAGGTGCATCGGCAATCATCGGGATTTCTTGTTACAACGAATTGTTGTGCGCTCAACAAGCACAGGCGCAAGGCGCTGATTATGTTGCCTTTGGTAGCTTTTATCCATCTCCCACTAAGCCCTTAGCCGCCCGCGCTACGCCAGAATTATTGCGCCAAGCCAGACAAGTGATGAATCTGCCAATAGTGGCGATAGGGGGGATTCAGGTAGACCATGCGCTGGCGTTAGTGCGTGCAGGTGCGGATTGTCTGGCAGTGATCAGCGGGCTTTTTGGACAAACTGACATCGCTGCTGCTGCACGCCGCTATCAAGCAGTGTTCGACGCATGAATGCTTACGCCCGCAAGCGCCAAGTTGGCTGATCGCCACTGGTTAAAAGCCCCTGTTGTAGCAACCACCGCTGTGCATCTTCAGCATCCCGCTCAAACCACAGGCGGGTTGCGCCTAAACGAAAACTGTAGCCCCAAGCGTCCATATCCGCCCACATGCGCTCACGCCCCATTTCGGGTAAATAGCCAGCCAGTACTATTTGCAGATAACAAACGCCATTCTCTTCTGCATAATCGCCTGCCGCGTTTGTATGGAGCGCCGCACGCCGCTGTCCGTCCATGCAGATGTAATGACAGGCTTCATGCAGCGCCGAATGTATCGGGGTATCAGGACGCAGATACAGGCGGTTGGCAATCAATCCCGCTTCTTCACCGCCCCAATAAGAACCAGGAATACTGTCTTGTACGGCAACTGTGGCGATCTCCAAAGTGTAAGGCATAAGGAGTTTTTGTAGAGAAGCCAAGGGAATATCTTGGCTACGGAGGACTGGTTTCATGCTCGACAGTTCTCTGAGTGCTGGTTGGCAAAGACAGATGAGGCACCTAACCACCTGCGGCGCAGGTGATTGAAGTCATGAGGATATTTTAGGGTGAAGTATGACACAGCGGCAGGTGCTTAAGCTGCCTGTACGGGAATGGCATTGCGTGAGCCAGTGACTTCGTTGCACTCATTGAGATACACCAGCACGGGGTGGTGATTGCTGATTTCTTGCGCACTCATCAAGCTATAAGTGCAGATGATAATGCGATCCCCTGGATGCGCTTTATGCGCCGCCGCGCCGTTGATAGAAATAATGCCAGAACCGGCTTCTGCTTCAATGGCATAGGTACTAAAACGCTCGCCATTGGCAATATTGTAGATGTGAATTTGCTCATAGGGGTAAATGTGCGCCCAGCGCAGCAAATTGATGTCAATCGCGCAAGAGCCTTCATAATCCAGCTCAGCGTGGGTTACACGGGCACGGTGCAGTTTACTTTTTAACAGTGTATGTTGCATACATAGCTTCCTCGCTTTGCAGGTCAATGCGGATACAATGATTATGTCGCTGTTAGTCATATGTTGCAATGCAACAGCTTAATTTTAAGGCTCGCATTTTAACAGGAAAAATTTTGTCATGTGAATGAGTATTGGGGATTTTATTAGGAATCATAGCCTTGAATACAGACGAATTTTATAGCCTAGCATTACCCGAATTAACCGCCTGGATGGATCAGGGGGGAACTATTTTATGGAGCATCGCGTTGGTCTCTTGCGTGCTCTGGTTATTGATTTTTGAACGCTATTATTTTCTGCTTAACCAGTATCCCGCTTTGCGTCAACGACTGCAACAAGCTTGGTTAGCACGCACCGAACACGGCTCTTGGTATGCACACCGCATTCGCATTGGCTTATTAAGCGAGGCTAAATTGGGTTTGCAACGACACCTTTGTCTGCTCCAGATTTTGCCGCAAATCCTGCTACTGTTAGGTTTATTAGGCACGGTCAGCGGCATGATCAGCGTGTTTGAGGTGCTTTATCTGCACGCAAATCTACGCAGCCTAGCAGACGGCATTTCACAGGCGCTACTCACGACTATGGCGGGACTATTGACGGCACTGCCGGGGTTATTTTGTAGTGCGGATTTACTCAAGCGGATGCACTGGGAAGTGCAAAAACTAGCGGATTTACTGACCTTTACTTAAGGGCTTGCCGGATGCGCGATCCGGCAAGAAACGGCAGAAAAACTATTTTTTATCGGCTTTTTTACCGCTACGTTTAATAAACATAATTCCCAAAAAAATCATCATGATGATAGAAAAACCAACGGTAAACAGAGACAGTTGACCAATGGGATCATTAAGCAGAATGTCCATGATAGGCATGTGAAAACACCTCCTGAATTGTTGTTGTTGCGCAATGAAAACGAGAATCTGATTGCTGCTACGCACGTTTAAGAACCTTTTAAGTTCTTGCGATCAGCGCCCGTAACACAGGCTGAGTATAATGGATTTATGCGGCAAATGCCGCATAAATTCGCGCCTAATGCCCTAATTTAACGCTTACTCGACTACTGACAGGCTTCACACCCAGGATCAGCTATAGCACACGCATTAAGTAACAAAGCCGCATCTAAGCTAATCGCTTGTACTGCTGGACTTTTTTGCACCGTGTTCTTCTCCACCGAAGTCGCGCCCATGCTGCGTAAATAATAGGTGGTTTTTAAGCCACGCAACCACGCCAAACGATACAACTGATCTAAGCGTGTACCCGAAGGGTCTTTCATGTACAGATTCAAAGACTGTGATTGATCTAACCATTTCTGCCGGTGCGCACCCGCTTCTACGAGCCAAGTCGGGTCTATTTCAAACGCAGTAGCGTACAAGGCTCTAATTTCTTCTGGAATACGTTCGATGCTTTGTACGCTACCATCAAAGTATTTAAGATCATTCGCCATCGCTTCATCCCACAAACCCAGACGCTTTAAGTCAGCCACTAAGTAAGGATTGACGACAGTAAATTCTCCAGACAAGTTAGATTTAACAAATAGGTTTTGGTAAGTAGGTTCTATGGACTGGGTTACACCACAGATATTGCTAATGGTTGCAGTAGGTGCTATCGCCATACAGTTAGAATTGCGCATACCCAATTCTTGCACCCGTTGGCGCAACGGGTTCCAGTCTAAATAACTGTCTTGGTTAAGCGCAAAATAATCGCCGCGTTCTGCTTTGAGTTGTTTTAGGCTGTCTATAGGTAAAATACCTTGGCTCCATAAAGAACCTTCAAAGCTGGCATATTTACCGCGCTCTTGCGCTAATTCAGTAGACGCCCAAATCGCATGGTAACTGATGAGTTCCATTGATTTATCGGCAAATTCAACAGCGGCAGCAGAAGTGTAGGCAATACGTTGTGCATAGAGGGCATCTTGAAAACCCATCATACCTAAGCCTACCGGACGATGGCGCAAATTTGAACGTCGCGCTTGCGGTACTGCGTAGTAGTTAAGGTCAATCACATTGTCTAAAATGCGCATACCGATTTTTACAGTTCTTGCCAGCTTTGTTTCATTCAATCCATTGGCGTCAACATGGTTAGCTAAGTTAATACTGGCTAAGTTACACACAGCAATTTCTTTATCAGAAGTATTCAAGGTAATTTCAGTGCATAAATTACTTGAATGCACTACGCCGACATGCTGTTGTGGATTGCGGATATTGCAGGGGTCTTTGAATGCTAACCAAGGATGTCCGGTTTCAAATAGCATGGTAAGCATTTTGCGCCACAATTGCACCGCAGAGATTTTTTTGAATTGACGCAATTGCCCAGTAGCAGCCAGTTCTTCGTAGTGCACATAGCGGGTTTCAAAGGCTTTACCATAAAGTTCATGTAGATCAGCCACCTCATTGGGTGAAAACAAAGTCCATTCGGCATTTTCGGTAACGCGCTGCATAAACAAATCAGGAATCCAGTTTGCCGTGTTCATATCATGCGTGCGGCGACGTTCATCTCCGGTGTTTTTGCGCAGTTCTAAAAATTCTTCTATATCTAAATGCCAGGTTTCTAAATAGGCGCAACCTGATCCTTTTCTTTTACCACCTTGGTTGACGGCAACCAAAGTATCATTTGCCACCTTTAAGAAAGGTACAACCCCTTGGGATTTGCCGTTTGTGCCTTTGATGCGTGCGCCCATAGCCCGCACCCGCGTCCAGTCATTGCCTAATCCGCCAGCGAATTTTTGTAACATGGCGTTGTCGTGAATGGCACTATAAATGCCGTGTAGGTCGTCTGGTATGGTGGCGAGATAGCAACTAGAAAGCTGTGAGCGCAAGGTGCCGGCATTAAATAGCGTCGGGGTGCTGCACATGAAATCAAAGTTGGATAAGAGTTCGTAAAACTCGATAGCCCGTGCTTCGCGGTCAATTTCATTGAGGCTTAAACCCATTGCTACGCGCATGAAAAAGGCTTGTGGCAATTCAAAACGCACTTCGTCCCAGTGTAGAAAATAGCGGTCGTACAATGTCTGGAATCCGAGGTAGGAAAATTTGAAATCGCGTTCTGGTTTTAAGGCTTTACCTAGGCGTTGTAGATCAAATTCAGCCAGCGCGGGTGAGAGAAGTTCGTGTTCTATGCCGGTTTTGAGGTAGCGCGGAAAATAGCTGGCGTACAGGCTGTGCATTTGGCTGGCACTGACGACTGTGGGGAGGAGTCCTTCGCCAACCATGGATAAGGCTTGCGAACGCAAATTGTCTAGCAACAGACGAGCGGCGACGTAGGTGTAGTTGGGTTCTTTTTCGATCAACATGCGGGCGGACATCACCAGCACGCGGTTGACTTCTGAGGCGAGAATGCCGTCGTAGATGTTTTTCAGGCTTTCTGCAACAACGAGATCGGCATTGACATCGCTAAGCCCGTTGCAGGCTTCAGTGACTAATTCGTATAGACGGGTTTCGTCCAGCGGATGCAATTTGCCGTTGGCATCGCTGACATTTAAGGCGGAGGTGCGCTGTGGTTTTTGTGCGCGTAATGCGGCATGTTCTTGACGATACAGCACATAATCGCGGGCAACCTTGTGTTCGCCAGCTCGCATGAGTTCGAGTTCAACCTGATCTTGTATGTCTTCAATGTGTACAGTGCCGTTAAATTCCAGACGCCGTGACAAACCTTCAATGACAGCATGGGTCAATGTGTTGACGGTTTTGTGAATACGTTCTGGCACCACAGCATCAGCGCGTTGTAGTGTTGAACTGTCGCTACTGTTTTTGCCTTCTATTGCCATGAAAGCTTTGGTCATGGCTTTAACAATGCGCTGCGGATCAAAGGGGGCGAGTTTGCCGTTGCGTTTAATCACGCGGTATTGTACATAACGGGTCGCATCCAGCGCGGGATCAAGCGAAGTCGTCAAGTGTGCGTCCGGGGTGATAATCAATTCCGGTTTCATGATGCGAAGGTCTCCAATGCGGGAAAATACAGCAACTTAAACTTAAGAAGCGCGGCTTTATGGAATTAACTCATTGTTTTTATTTGCAATAATGCAGGTTTTGGTTAATTTTAAGCGCCGCTTTTGGGGCGCTTATGATACTCAGGGAGAAGGCAATGCACAAACTTGCCCAGCCCAGAACGCTGAGGCTTAACGTTTTGAATTAACAGGTATTTTTTCTATAAAAATATAACCCTGTAAGGGCTTGACAAGAAAAAAGCCTCGCTTCTCAAAAACCTAAGCAGATTAAGCTGGGGTCCGTAAAAAACTGCAAAAATTTTGGTGTATTGGTGGGAACACAAAGAATTTGCACTTGCGGAGAGATTTCACCAATTTTTCACCGAATTTAGCTATCCTAATACTTTCAGCAGTTGGTTTTCTAAGGAGACTTGTCTATCCTTAGCGCCTCTGTCTGTAAATACCCAAGCCTCTGCTTAACCTGGAAGCATAGAACGCACTCTAATGAACACAGAAGTTACTTCCTTACCTGATGCCGTTTCACCCGCACCTCCTCAGAGAACTTCCTGGCTGCGACCTATTTGGCGCTTTATCAAGCGCTTGCCTCTACGTTTTCTGCGTTTGCTGGTGGTATTGCTGGCGATTTTGATTCTAGTGGTTGCGATTTTTTGGTCGCGTATCGTACATACCATTTTGCCTGGTGAAGCGGGCGTGTTGTACCAACGCTTGCTGGGAGGGACTGTTACGGATTATGTCTATAATGAAGGCATCCATCTCACCTTTCCCTGGGATCATATGTATATTTATGACACCCGCGTCAATATCATCCATCACTCGTTTGATGTGTTGACCAATAGGGGCTTGCCAATTCACTTGGATTTGGCGATTCGCTATCAGCCAGAATATGAGATGGTCGGTGTACTGCACCAGCGCGTAGGACCTGATTACCTGGATAAAATCGTCATCCCACAGAGCGAATCCGTGTTGCGTCGTGAGATTGGTCAGCATAATCCAGAGGACATTTACACCAACAAAGCCGGTATTTTATCCGCCATCATTAGTAATGCGCTGGAGGAAATGAGTCAAAAATATGTGATTGTGGATGACATCATCATCCGCAAAATGACTTTGCCACCGACGGTTAAATCCGCAATTGAGCAGAAATTGGTATATGAACAACAAGAGCAGGCTTATGACTTTCTGTTGATTAAAGAACGGCGCGAAGCCGAGCGTAAAGAGATCGAGGCGGCGGGTATTCGTGAATATCAACGTATTATCACAGAAACATTAGACCAGCCCTTGCTGACTTGGCAGGGTATCAACGCCACCTTGTCATTAGCTGAATCGAACAATGCTAAAGTGGTAATTATCGGTAGCGGTGACAAAGGCTTACCTATTATTTTGGGCAGCGACTACACCCGTGACAGCGGCAATCCTCCCGCAACTGATGCGGCTCAAACCGCCACGTCAGCAATCAATGATGTGACTATGGATGCCCCTAGTTTGATCCAACCTCCAGATGTGCCCACCGCCACGCAGGCACCGCAGCCCCCTGCTATGTTGCCTACTGCGCCAGCCGCCAACTTAATGAAGCGATGAAAACTAAGTCTCTACGAGCAGCTTTGCTACTCCTCACCCTGTTTGTTTTCGGTTGCAACAGCAACTCTTTTTACGAACATTCCGAAAAAGTACGCGCCAAGCGTGCGGAATGCCGCGACTACATGGCTCTACATGTTAATGAAGTGAATGCTTGCGTAGAGTTGACCGACGGCAAGGTTATTCAAGATGAAGGTATGCCAGAGTGTCGGCGCTTTGCTGAAAAGATTGAAGAATGTGGTGAATATGTGGATTTAGTGCAGATACTTCGTACTGGCCCGCGTCAACCAGTAGACATCGCCATCGTTTGGCCCCAAGACCCCCATGAGGGACAGTTGGTTTCTGGCGCTATTTTGGCGCAGGAAGAAGTCAATCGCCAGGGCGGAGTGTTAAACGGACGTCCAATTAAGCTGTGGTTTTTTGATGACACCTTCGACATCGCAGACAAAGTCTCCAATAACTTAGACCTGTTAGCTGCCATCGGACATCATAATTCAGAAACTTCCATTCCCGCTTCTATCACCTATGAGTATCGAGGAATGCTGTATCTCTCACCACGAGCGACACTCGTGGCTTTAACCTCACATAGATTCAGCTATGTGTTTCGTACCATTCCCAATAACAAACAAATGGCCGCACAACTGGCACACTTCGTCAAATTGCAGGGCTATAAGCGCATAGTGCTTCTTTATAGCCGCGACCCTTACGCAGAAGAAGTAGCCGCAAAATTTTACGAAAATGCGGTAAATAATGACACGCAAATAGTGCATCGCGCTTCATTTTTTGAACATCGCCGCAATTTTCGCAGTCTTATTGCCGACTTTCGCGGCAAAAAATTCGATGCAATTTTCCTCGCCGCTTGGCCCGCTGCGGCAGCTAAAGTGATTAAACAAACCCGCGACATGGGCATTAAAGAACAGCCTTTTATCGGTGTAGACGCAATGGATTCAGGGTTATTAGCAGAACGCGCTGGCAGTGCCGCCGATGGCACAGTAGTACCAACCGTATACGATGCGCGTGCGGTGACTTCGCAGGATTCCGTACGCTTCATCAACAATTTCCAGGCGCGGTTTAACCGCACGCCAGATACCTGGGCAGCACAAGGCTACGACGGAGTAAAATTACTCGCGTATGCCATGAATGACGCCAAATCAACCGTGCCACTGGCGGTTGCCACTACGCTACGCTATTTGAATTTTTGGTTAGGCGTGACCGGGGCTTACCGTTTTGATCGTTCTGGAGATATTTACGGAAAACTCTACAAATTCAATGAATTAAAAGATGGTAGATTTGAATCAATTGGCAGCGCGCACCTCCATTACGCCTTTGATCAAATCAAAAAATACAAGCTACTCCCCCCCGCCCAAGCCAAGCAAGCGCAAACCACTCAACCGCCCACCCAATAAAAATCTCCGCCAGCCAATAATCCTATTGACTGGCGAACGTCCCCTAGCGAACAACCTGCCTCATGCCCACATTACCCGCGCTACTGCCATTGCTCCGCACCCTGATCAGCATTCCCTCCATCAGTTGCACCAATCCGCACCTTGACCAAAGCAACCTAGCGGTTATTAACCAACTCGCAGACTGGTGCGAAAATTTAGGTATGCGCGTGGAAATTTTACCGACTCAGTCGCCAGGTAAAGCTAATTTGATAGCGACCTTAGGCACGGGTGACGGCGGGCTGGTGTTAGCCGGGCACACAGACACAGTGCCCTACGATCAGAGAGGTTGGCAACAAGACCCCTTTCAATTGAGAGAAGCGGATAACCGCCTTTATGGTCTCGGTACTGCCGACATGAAAAGCTTTTTCACCCTGGTATTAGAAACACTGCGCCCACTACGAGAAAAAACCTTTCATCGCCCCTTAATTTTGCTGGCAACAGCGGATGAAGAAACCAGCATGAATGGCGCACAGGCATTGGTCAAAGCCGGTCAGCCCAAAGCACGTTACGCACTAATCGGCGAACCGACAGGTTTGCGCCCAGCGCGTCTGCACAAAGGCATCATGATGGAATCCATTCGCCTACACGGGCACTCTGGACACTCCAGCAACCCCGCACTAGGCAACAGCGCCCTAGAAGGAATGCACAAAGTTATCAGTCACTTACTAGACTGGCGGACAGAGCTACAAACACAATATCACAACCCACTGTTTGCCGTGCCTGTGCCGACCCTTAACCTGGGACACATTCATGGCGGCGACAATCCCAACCGCATTTGCGGCGAATGCGAACTACAGATTGATTTACGCCCCCTGCCAGGCATGGCAATCCACGAACTACGCGCCATACTGAGCGAAAAAGTGCAACAAGCAGTGGCAGAAACCGGCTTACAGGCAAAACTCACCCCCCTATTTAGCGGGATAGATGCAATGGAAACGCCCGCACATTCAGCATTAGTACAAGCACTAGAAAAACTCAGCGGGCACAGCGCCCAAGCCGTTGCCTTCGCCACCGAAGCGCCCTACCTTAACCAACTCGGCATGGAAACCGTCATCTTAGGTCCCGGCCACATAGAACAAGCACACCAGCCCAATGAATTTCTAGCCCTGGAAAATATTAACCCCATGCTGAAACTACTCGAACAACTCATTTGGCAATTTTGCCTAATGAAATCGTAATACCCTGTTATTAAATAGGATGTTTTTTATCTTGTTATTCATATCCTAGATTTTTTCTATATAGTTAAACTATACCAGTTATAAAATACACCGTACAAGAAAACGCTAGGTTTAAAAAACCTAGAAGGTTTTATTTCTAAAAATGATGTACTTTTGCTATATAGGTCTTGCTTTACCGCGCATACGCATCACTAATTGCTTAGCAAATGAAATAAAAAAATGTTCATAATAAAAGGTAGACACATGTGCAAGCATAAATAAAATTAGATACAACAAGGGACGTTTTGCATACCTTATCAATGAATCCCCCTCAGCTAACCAAGTACTCAGTAAAAACAGATGAATGACATAAAGCGCATACGAAATACTCGCAATATATATCAATACACGAAGATTTAAATAATAATTCATAAAACTATCCTTTTTATATAAAGTTGAACCAACCAAAAGAGCAACTAGATAAGGTCTAAAATAATTCATAAAATCACCAAAAGGATGCGAAGAAATAAGCACAAGAATAATCAGTATCGGTTGATTAACAGAAGTTAAAAAATTGGAGAATTTTTCACTAAAAAACCCAAGATTCCTATGAAAAATTAACGCCAAAATGCCGCCTGCCAAAATTTCATCCACACGATAGTAAGTATGAATATCATCATAAACGTGATGAGCTATGCGCAAACCTGTTACAGCAATGGCTAAAATAGGTAGCAAGAGCAGTCCACGCCGCTTAAAAAGCCCAAACAAAATAGCCACACCTATATAAAATTGCATTTCCACACATAAACTCCATAAATGCTCAGTGACTTTAGTTAACGGCATTGGCGACCAATTTGCATAAAATAAAAAATGTGGCAGATAAGTATCCCAAGGCGCCTTAATAAACCACAATGAAACAGTTAAATATAGCCAAGCTAATGGAAGAATGCGCGCAAAACGCCGAATTAGAAATTCGTTTACAGAGGGCGTTTTAAGTAAAAAGCTTGTAATCAAAAAACCTGATAATGTAAAAAAAATAGCCATCCCTAAACAACCTGTTGCATCATTAAACCGCCAGGCATCTGGACCTATAGGTAAAGTATGCGTTGCTAAAACCAAGAGAATACTGATTCCACGCCAACCATCAAGATTAGGGTAATGTACAGTTTTAGGAGTATCCATAATTGAAATTAATCCTTAATTGATTAACTAAGTTAAGTATGAAACAATAATACACTTATTGCCGGTAAAACAATGACCATACAATACAGAGTTTAGCTTCGCTATGCACAACTTATTTTATACCTACATAAGTTATGCTATAGCTGTTTTTGTTATGCAATTAGCAATAGAGTGTAGAGTCATTCATTTCGCTTAGTTCATTTTTACAAAACGCCTATTGCATAGCCCCCGTGTATTCTACCTGGATCACTTTATGAATAATACCGTCTCATATCAACTGCAAGTGTTTAAGCAAGAAATAGCGTACGACTATTTAGAAAAAACCGATTTCATAAATGCCTGGATTGCATTATACCAGCAATGTTCTTGGTCTACAGGATATCAATCAGTTGAATATTGTGTTACCTGGTATCGCATGTTTAATGAAAAATTCTCTCCTTTATTGCTCGTTAGCTACGATGAAAATAAGCACATTATTGGCTTATTTGCATTAGCTCAGTCTGTATTAGATAACACAAAAATTGTAATCGCTGGCAATCAGCATCCAGAATACCGAATTTGGTTAGCTTTACCTGAACATAATGATAAATTTATACTGCAAGTACTCACTTGGTTAAAGAAAAACTGTACACACCCGTTAGCACTGAATTATTTGCCGCATAGGGTTGATATGAACTGGTTAAAGTGGACAGCTCCACCAACCTGGCATTGCGTTTTAAACACGACCACCAACCATCATTTGCGTATTGGAGATAAGGAATGGTTGAAAGAATATATGCGCGGAAAAAAACGATTAAAAACCAAATTTAATAAAATGCAGCGTATGGGAGAAATACTATTTAAGCGAGTTGTAGATGTGCATGAATTAGATAATTTATTAAATCAAATTATCCCTTTATATGAATTTCGGCAAGGTGCTGTACATGGCAGCACCCCGTTTCATACTAACCCATTAAAACGCGCTTTCACCCTAGAATTGCTCAAACAAAAAAGACTACATGCAAGTGTTTTAATAATGAATGGAGAAGTATTAGGCGCATTGTTGTCAGTTTGTGGTCGGGGGCAGGTTCATTTAGGAGAAATTGCGTACTCAACTTTTCATCCTGATTTATCACCAGGCTTAATTCATTTATGGCTATTAGTACCATTATTAGCAGCAGAAGGATTTGAAGTATTAGACTTAACCCCAGGCGGGGATTCCTATAAAAGCCGCTTTGCTAACGAAACAGTTGAATTGTATGAACTTACTTTTTATCCTAGACTTTGGCAAACTCTGTACCCGAAGCTAAAAAAGCTATTAAAGCCTTCAGTGACTCGTCTTAAATCTTTTTTTAGTAAGCAATTAGAGCAAGAGAGCAATCCTTCTGCAGAAAAATGGAGATTAGTGAAATCGCATTATCCTAAACCTAATTCCGATCTCGACGTACCATTAGTTTCAGCGCAAACCTACCAAAAAAATTCTTTAAACGATTTATTATGTTTTCAGGCTAAACCCAGCGAAACAGATCGGGAAGATAGCTATTTTATGTTTTTAAGAAATAGCTTTAATCTAATTACATTAGGAGCAGATGTGTATACTGTAGTTGAAGATAATCAGCTAAAGTATGCTGTATGGATCATCAACAGCGTTCAAGAACATCAACTTAAATTTTTACCTGAGCAAATTAAGCTCAATGAAGCTTGTGTTTTGGCGGTGTATCCAAGCGAAGAACAAGATGCAAGCGCTTATCAAAAAGCACTTTATGCGATTTTACCTACAAATAAAAAAGTGCATATTTTAGAAAAGTAACTCCGCATAAGTTTCTGCATAAGTTGTGGATTATTTTCCTGCGCCATATCTAACGCCACCATTTTCAGTTGAGCGGGTAATCTCATAGGTAAATGATCCAGTAGATGGAATCATTTTTGTGATGTGTTGATCTACCCAATCATTGAGATCAACAATTCGCGTTCTGGGCAGATAAACTATATCTTGTGAAGTGAGGTAAAATGGGTCTGATTCTGGTGCCATCAGCATATTGTGTAGATTTAATGCGGCCGCATATCTCTTACCATTAAGATGTCTAATGACGATGACGTTAGATAATTCAGCGGTGCTCTTATTAAAACCACCCGCTGACATGATTGCACCTAAAAGAGTCATTTTATTTTTGAGTTCAATTTCTCCAGGCGTGAATACCTCACCGGTTACAAATACGCTCCGGTTAGCAAGTGAGCGAACAATGACTGAGAGCTCTGGTTCTTTCAGTTTATCTTGATACAATTGAGTTAGCTTTGCATCGAGTTGTTCTGGGGTTAAACCAGCAGCTTGCACATCATCTAGCATTTGCAGAGTAATTTTTCCATCAGGACGGATTGTTTGGGAATCATCCATTTCAGACCAATATTGAAATTTAATATCAATTCCATCGCCTGGCTGTAAGACACCAACTGATTCAGCAGGGACTTTTGGAAACCCTGGATGATTCTCCAACAAGATCGCGGTATGCGTATGAGCACAACTTGCTATCAACACCGTATGACTTAACATGAAAGCAATCGCTAGATTTCTACTCATTTTAATACAACCTCTCCCTTAATAATTAAAAAGAATATTCTTATGTTTAATACCAGATATAAACTACTCATTGCATTTTTGTTTTATTTTTATTTAAGCCACGCTAGTATACTTTTTGCGCAACCTGATTTGGCTGCTTATTTATGGCGGCAAGGCATGGTGCAAACCTCGCAACGTGGTATTAACTCATGTAAAAGAAGCAATGAAACCGTAAACCGCTATTTAAAGTTTGCTCTGCTTGCAGAAAAAGACTCGGCACAGATGTTTATTGAATTTGATAAATATAAAGAGATTAATTTGCCCGCCTTTCAAGCCGCAGCGCAACACTTTGCAGATGCAGCACGGCATTATCGCATAGCTATCCATACCTTTGAACAAGGTATTGATTATTATAATTCGGCTAAATTTACCGCTTCCCGTACAACTGACAAAACGCTTTCTATTGCCCGCAATGCGATTAAGCGTCAACTAACGAGTGCAGATACAGCATATAAAAATGCTAAGCAGTTTATTGTTCAGGGTAACCGCGCATTTAATGCGGGCAATCGTTATTTCAACCAAGCAGTTGATGAAGCTATGCTAAAAACAGATGAGCTACTTAAGAAGCGGGTTAAGTATCATTATTGGCCCGCCAGCTAATATTATGCCTTAGCAAAATAGGGAATTAAAACCCTCATTATGCAGAATTTTGCTAAGACTGTGTTTTAATTTTTCGATTAATCTATTTCCTGATAACGCGATATTATGTAA
This sequence comes from Thiomargarita sp., assembly GCA_020720115.1. Taxonomy (GTDB): domain Bacteria; phylum Pseudomonadota; class Gammaproteobacteria; order Beggiatoales; family Beggiatoaceae; genus BB31. The sequence goes on from DYPD01000008.1 coordinate 44,368, forward strand.
GCAATTGACTTTTTTAGTTTCAGCAAGTATTAAGAAATATTTGCCATACAGTCTTTTAGATATGAAGTAAAACATTAAATAGCTTTTTAATTAGCTAGGGATAATAACGATGAAAGCGGTAAAGGTAGATGAACCCAATCAAAGCCAAACTAAAGTAGATGTGGACGATGGCTTTTCAATACGCGATGCACTAAACATTTTATTTTGCCACAAGTGGAAAATAGTATTATTTTTTTTAACCGTCACGTCAATGATTACCATCATTACTTATCGCGCTCCTTTTATCTACAGTTCCAGTGCCAGTTTATTAATTGGCGTTGGGCGTGAGCGCATTGATGTTGCCCCCGTCTTAAAACCCACACAATTTTTAAACCAGGGGCAAATTGAGCGGGTTAATAATGAAATGGTTATTTTAAAGAGTCGCTATTTGGCTGCACAGACAGTTGATAGCATTGGACTTAAACATTTTTTTGAACTTTTTAAAAAGAAGAAAACTGAGGGTTTCCCTTTACAAATGCAAATAGAAGAAATAGGAAATACCACTACCACAATAGAATACGAAAAAGCCCAACTGCCATTATCAACGCTGCCATCTTCAGTTAGTGCAGAACAACAAGCTCTTCAAAGCGCTCTTCCTAAATCCAAACCTAAGCCTAAATGCCAACTATTTACTGAACAAGCACACGAAAAAGAATATTTAAAAGATGACATACGTTTATTTAGCGAAATGTCTGAGGTAGAAAAAGATAATTTTTGGCATACCTGCCAGGCAGCTATCAGTATTATTATCGGCGGCTTAACCGTTGAAGCCAAACCCCAAAGTTTTATTATTAACTTAGGCATGAATAGCAGAAATCCCTTGTTAGCGCATCTTTCCTTAAAATATCTGATTAAAGCCTATCTGACACGCTATATTGAATTGCGTACCCCTAAAGATTCTATAGATGTTTTTAAGACTCGTTTTGAGAAAGTTTCACTTAACTTAGAGCTTGCTGAAAAAGCTTTGTACGATTTTCGCCAACAACATCAGATTGCAGAGCTGCCAACGCAAGTCACTATGTTGCTTTCTCGCGTTGGAGAATTGACGAACCGAATCAATTCGGTCACTACTGATTTAAGCTCATTACAAATTAAAATCGAGGCTTTGGAAGCTTTGCTCCCTCATTACAAAAAAGAAATTGAGTTACAAAGAGTTGAAGGGCGTACTAACTATGTGGCAGATGGATTAAAAACCATGCTGTATAAATTTCAAACCGAAGAATCTGAACTTTCAGCTTTTTATCCAGATGATTCAAGAAAAGTAAAAGAAGTAAAAGAGCGCATTGCTTTGGTACAAGAAGCATTAAATGCTCAGCCTACCAGTTTAAGCGAGGTAACACGGGGGATTAATCGCCAGCATGAAACTCATCAGATGAGTCTGGATACCGCACGCATTGATTACACAGCAGCTCAAGCTCAGTTGTCGGTTTTAAAAGAGGAATTGACACAACGCCAGCAGCAATTATCTGAATTGACTTCGCATGAATTAACCATTAGACAATTAGAACGCAAAGTTGAATTGGCTCGCCAAGCATTTGCAGATGATTTAGATGTGTTGAAACGTGCTGACAGTTATCAGGCGTTAGATGACAGTAAAATAGTTAGCGTGGATGTCATAGAGAATCCTAGCTATGATGCCGAGCCAATCAAACCCAATAAACCCATGAATATTGTGATAGGTATTATCTTTGCTGCTTTAGGGGGAATTGGACTGGCATTTATTCTTGACTACTTTGATGACTCAATGAAAACTACTGAAGATGTAAAACGCCGTTTGCAATTGCCGGTATTAGCCATGATTTCTTCAGGAGATTTTTATAAATGTATTTAGACTTCTATGGTTTAAATGCAGAGCCTTTTGCGGTAACGCCTGATCCTGATTTTTTATTTTTAAGTCCATGCCACAAAGAGGCTCTGGCAACATTGATTTATGGCGTTAATCAACGTAAAGGGTTTATTGTTTTGGTGGGCGAAATAGGCACCGGCAAAACCACTGTGTTGCGTAGCTTTCTGACTACATTGGATACTCAGATTAGCAACGTGCATTATATATTCAATGCTAACTTAAGTTTTGCTGCTTTGTTGGCAACTATTTTAGGTAAAGAGAGGGGGATTGAAGCCGAATCTAAAACGGCTGAGTGGGTAGATGAACTCCAGCAGCATTTAATTCAAGAATATCGTCATGGACGTACCGTGGTTTTGCTGATTGATGAAGCGCATCATATGCCACTGGAAACATTAGAGCAACTGCGCTTGTTGTCGAATTTGGAAACCACTAAAGATAAGTTACTGCAAATTGTTTTGGCTGGACAACCTGAGTTAGATGTCAAGCTAGACCGGTACGAACTTCGACAATTGCGCCAACGTATTGCTGTTCGCGCAATTTTGCGCCCTTTAACGATGCCAGAAAGCCTAGCTTACATTCTACACCGTTTGCGCAAAGCGGCGGCAAAGGAAAACCAGTCGCCGGTGTTTAGTAAATCAGCACTGCAAATCTTAGCAAAGCAATCACAAGGCTATCCGATGGTGTTGAATATTCTGTGCGACAATGCGTTGATTGTAGGTTTGGGGTATCATCAACGTCCAATTTATAGCAAAATTGTTAAAGAAATCAGTACACATTATTGCCAGCGTCTCTCTAATCCAATTAAATTCCCCGTTGGTTATGTTTTAGCGGCTGTCACGCCGCTATTGATTGTATTGCTTGGATTTGTTTTGTTCTCTCAGCGACCAGCAGTGTTCTTTGCGGATGAAAAAGCCAATCCTTCCTTGAGCAAAACCTTATCCAGAAAACCTTTGGCAGTAGCAACTCTGCCAGATATGCCCATTGCCGACAGTGATTCTATACTTGCGACAGCTCCTTCTCTTGAGTTAGAGCCAGATCATGGAGAAACGCAATTGGCTCAATATCAACCTAAATTACAGCCACCGTTGGAAAAAATAGTACAATCTGGCGATACCATGTCTGCCCTGAGTAAACAAATTTATGGTTATTACTCGCCCAGTTTGTTGGCACAATTGCAGCATTACAATCCGCAGGTGACACCCATTGAGGCTATTCGTGCAGGCGATAAGATTTTTTTCCCCGTACTAAAACCTGGATATTAAACAGGCATGAGCAAAATTTACGAAGCATTGCAACGCGCCGCTAAAGTGAGCCCACAGCTCGGTAAAGCGGCTTCTGCTGAGAAGTTATTGCCTAAACCAGATTATTTGCGCACCTCCAGTTTAGCGGTGGAAGAGCAAATGTTAGGCTTGTATCGTACCCTGGTGGCATTGTTGCCAAATCGTCGAGGCTGGGGACGTGCTGTGCAATTTATCGGTTCACGACGCGGGGAAGGGGTATCCGTACTCAGTCGGGAATTTGCTAAAGTCTGTGTACGAAAATTAGGTGCTTCTGTGTTGTTATTAGACGCTGATCCTGAAGGACCGCAATTAGCTTATTTTGATGTGGTACCAGAACAAGGTTGGAAACGGGCGGTGCTTGAAGAACAACCCGTAAAAGGCGCAATTACACAAATAGGCGATACTAAACTATATATCAGTCAAATTGCAGCACCTGGTGAATCTATTACCCAGATTGTTCATGCACCTGCCATTGAAGGTATTATTGAAGATTTGAAACGTGATTATGACTTCATTGTGGTGGATACACCGCCGGCAGTGTCTTCCGCTGATGGTCTTGCTTTATCACATAAAGTAGATGGTGTCATCTTGGTAGTGGAAGCAGAAAGTACACGCTGGCAGATTGTGCGCAATACTAAAGAAAAAATTGAACTGCGTGGTGGCAATGTATTAGGTGTTTTATTCAATAAACGTCGTCACTACATCCCTAAGTTCATTTATGAGCGATTATAAAATGTTACATTACTCGAAGCAGGAATCCTTGATGGCATCAAAGTTTACCGCTAATATTTCCCAGACTTTATCTCGATGGGTAAGAATGATGGGCATTGGTCAATCTTACCCAGGTTACAGAGCCTCATTACAAGATCAGGACGCTATGGTTCCAGAAAAGAAATTTCATTTAGCTATTCAACGTGAATGTGCCAGAGCTGATCGCAATGGGCATGGTTTTTCATTGGTTATTTTTGATATTGGTGACAGCGGAATGCAGGGTGAATTAGCTCAACAACTTGTCACTGTACTTCAGCAACGTTTGCGCATGACCGATGAAGCAGGTTGGTTTAGCTCGCGTTATGTTGGCGTTATTTTATACGGCACCCCCTTGAAAGAAGGCGCTTGGCGCTTTGCCAACGATATTTGGGAACTGATGTCAAAACACACGGAAGAACCGCCACAATGCACTGTTTATAGCTATCCGGCTGATTGGCGGCACATTGAAGTAGGGCTTCCCGCCGCTCAACCCAGGCAGCGTCAAGCAGACCAAACCACTGTTGCAACAAAATGATTCATTGAACAATAGTTTTTGTATAAGGGTTTCAATGTTTTTGGAGACGGGGTTTTTTAATGAGCTGGGTACCGGAAGCCAGATCATGCCAAGTGCGGCGCTGTGGCTCAAACAAACTCCAGATAAAACCCATACCAAGACATGCCCAAGATACAAGGGCAATAGTAAAACGAATGAACAGTTTTTTATGCGTCACGGGTTGTGTATCTGCACTGACCAACTGAGCACGCCACGCCTGCAAACCCAGCGTTTGCCCTCCGCGAAGCCAGGGCCAAGCAAAATAAAAATAGCATACAGCCAATAAGTACAGTTGTAATAACAAGTGTTTCCACAACAGATGTTGACCAATCTGCGTAGTATCCATTAATCCCAGTATTGACAGCAGCGGAGAAACAACTGCAACAGCAAAGAACAGCACCGCCGCCAGCAGCAAAAAATCGTAAAGTATCACCACTAAACGATGAATTAAATGAATGGGTTGTCGCTGAGTTTCGGGTATATTTGTCATGGGTGCGTTAAATACTTAAGTTATTTAGAATGTAGGAAAGAACAAGGCAGCCTAAAATACTGATGATTACATAAAATGAGATGCAGGACAATTCATTTTAGACGCCTTATTTGCTTTAATTAGAGCTTTACTATTTTACAGTTGTTTAACCAAACCTACTATGCTCTTAGCTCTTAATGATTTACGTTGAATACATAGGCTTTGCTGCCGCTCTTCTCACTACGTCCGCTTTTCTGCCACAGGCTTACAAAGTGTGGCTCACCCGCGAAACCGGCGATTTGTCGCTCAGCATGTTTTTGTTGTTCACTCTCGGCGTTGGCTTGTGGCTGGTGTATGGACTGCTGCACCAGTCTGCGCCCATTGTGCTGGCAAATGCTGTGACTTTTCTGCTTGCCTTGTATATTCTGGTCATGAAAATACGGCTTGGTTAGAAGCTGCGAGGCTGACTGCATAGGCTAAATAGCCTTGCTACTGCCTAACCCCACACGACTCATCTTTCATGCAAACACAAGAGATTCCTATGCCTACGCCCGTTCCGCGCATTCTGGTTAATTCTTTGCCCAAAAGTGGCACTCACTTGCTGACCCGTTGCGTGGAACTGCTGGGTTATCGAGAATATTTTACGCAGCGCGGCTGGCGTGCCAAACTCGCGGAAAAACTTGGTTGGGGTGTACCTAAGTTATTGAATTATCGGCAAGCGCAACTGAGCTATAAGGTTTCAGCGCCGAATCAGCCGCAGCCGATAGCAATAGGTGCGCTCAGTCCTTTTTATGTCAATTGCCCCACCGCACACTATTGGTTGCGCAGCATCCCAGCACATTTTTACATTTCTGGACATATACCCTATACACTTGAATTGGCTGAGATTTTAGCGCAACTTCAGTTTCGCCATGTGCTGATTGTGCGCGATCCCCGTGCGGTGCTGGTGTCGCAGTTGCAGCATATTTTAGATAGCGGCGACAAAACTGGCATGGGCATTCATTTTCTGCATCAGGATATGATCAGGCTCACGCCCCAACAGCAGTTGGATTTTTTGCTGCAAGGCGGGGTTGCCAAGCAGGCGGGCTTAACCGTGCAAGATTTTCGCACGGTTTATAGCTCAATGCTGGCATGGCGTGACGCACCTGGCTGTTTACTGGTGAAATTTGAGGATTTAGTCGGCGAACAAGGCGGCGGTAGCGCACAACAGCAACAGGCAACAGTGGCGCAAATCGCTGAGCATTGCGGGCAAGCCATGCCAGACCAGACTCGCATTGAGCAGATTTACAGCACCCAATCGCGCACTTTCCGCAGCGGCAAAATCAGCAGTTGGCAAGCGGCTTTAACTGCCACGCAAGTCGCGCAAGTGAACACCTATTGCGCTCCTTTGCGGCGTGCGGCGGGTTATGAGTAACCGCACGCTGTTTTATCAGCGCCAAGGGCAAGGCGCAATCAAGCTGATTTTGCTGCATGGCTGGGGCTTTCAGCATCAGGTGTGGGACGCTTTGGCGGCAACCTTAGCGCCGCATTGCCAAACCTATGCAGTGGATTTGCCCGGCTATGGGTGCAGTCCGGCGTTAGCGGATGCGTCTCTGGCTACGCTGGCAGATACATTGGCGGAACAATTGCCAACGGGCGTTTGGTTGGGCTGGTCTTTAGGCGGTTTGCTGGCGCTCACAGTGGCGTTGCGCCACCCCGACAAGGTGCGGGGTCTGTATTTAGTGTCCAGCACGCCGCGCTTTGTGCAAGCCGACGACTGGTTGCAGGCGCAACCGCTGACAACGTGGGAACGCTTTGCCAGCCAATTGCAGACTGATTGGCACACCACTTTACAACGCTTTCTGGCGTTGCAAGTCAAAGGCGACGCACAAGCACAGCATTTGTTGCGCGAGTTGCGCCAGGCTTTTCCGCCTGATGCCGCACCTTCTACCGAAGTGTTGGCGCAGGGCTTAAATCTGTTGCGCAACACAGATTTGCGCTCGGAACTGGCGCAAGTGCGCTGTCCGACCTGTCTGGTGCTGGGCGCACGCGACGCGCTGGTGCCCGTTGGCGTGGCGCAAGATTGGCAACGCCTCTGGTCGCCCTCGATCCCGTTGCAACTCAAGCTATTTCCCAACGCCGCGCACATGCCCTTTGCCTCCCAGCTTGCAGCCTTTGCTGATTATCTCTACCATTGGTTGCATGAGCACAACAGACACTTTTCTACAGATTGACCAAGCCCGCATGGTGGCGGCTTTTAGCCAAGCCGCACCGCATTATGAAAGCCAAGCACGCTTGCAACATGAAGTGGCAGAACGCCTGCTAGAACGATTGCAACCCCAAGATTTTCAAGCTAAAACCCTGGTAGACTTAGGCTGCGGCACGGGCGTTCTCACGCGCCGCTTAACTAAACTCTGTCGCTTTGCACAAATATATGCGCTGGATTTAGCCCCCGCCATGCTGCACCAAGCCCAACGACAAGCACCGCGCTGGTTTTCCCGCCAACATTTTTGCTGCGCAGATGCCGCTCGTTTACCCCTGGCAACTGCTTCTGTAGACCTGCTAGTGTCCAATCTGATGCTGCAATGGTGCGGCGATTATGTGCAAGTATTCCGCGAGTGCGCACGAGTGCTGAAACCCAGCGGCACGCTCCTATTTAGCAGCTTTGGTCCCGCCACCCTAAAAGAACTGCGTGCCAGTTGGGCACAAGTGGATGACGCAGTGCATGTGAATCCTTTTACCGACCTACACCAGTTAGGTGACGCACTGGTGCAAGCGGGTTTGCGTCAACCCGTGATGGATGTGGATTGGCTCACCCTAACCTTTGCTGATGTACCCGCTGCGTTGCGGCATTTGAAAAAAATCGGCGCTCATAACGTGCTCAGTCAACGCCAACGCGGGCTGTTGGGCAAACAAAAATACCAACAACTGTTACAGGCTTATGCCGCTTACCAGCACGCCGACGGGCGCATTCCCGCCACCTACGAAGTGCTGTACGGCTATGCGCTCGGTGCAGCTATGCCAGGACAACAACGGCTGGCAGATGGCAGCGTGCGCATTCCACTTAGCGCATTGCGGGCTTGAGTAAAGCGAAGCCCAAGAACCTTGCAAGCTAAAATCTGCTGCTTCCAACCTGCGAGTCCACTGTGTGCACCCAGGGCAACCGCATTAAAATCTAACCAAAAACAATCTGTTAGGGGATACTCAATTAGAATTGCAGTGAAAGAAATGATGTAGATACTCTGTTGTCAACCTCAATCCAAAACAAAAAACACCTTAACAATCATGCTGTTGGTGAAGCATGATAAAACCTTGCGCTGTCAAACGGTTGGCGATTTTTCAAAATGCCGTGCAGTGCATGCAGCAATTTACGCACCCTTCGACTGCGCTCAGGGCATCGCAATGCCCGCGAAAATCATTTTACTCGCCATATAAACTGTCCTCTAAATTCGGCTAAAATACCCGGCAGGCCGCCGACCCTGCTACAAACTTCACCTGTCTACCTTGCGCTTGTGCTGCTTGTGCTGAGCGCAGCCGAAGTAAGCCTGTCGAAGTAAATACAAGCTGTGGCAAAGCCACGTTTTGGATACCCTTCGACAAGCTCAGGGCATCGTTCTTCGGCATTGGTGAATAGGGCGGCTGGCCAATCTACTTACAAGCTCGTAGCTTCAGGATGGGACGGACTTTGACCTGCCTTAACCAACTGGGTCTCTAACCCGATTTAGGGACTATTTTATATACAAGGTCGCATAAGCGGTAGCATCACTTGTGCTGAGCTTGCCGAAGTATGCGACATTCGGAAGCTCCGAGATGGCGGATTACGAGTTACGAGTTACGAGTTACGAGTTTATCAGGACAATAAGCTCGACCCACAAGTAATTTTATTGCAGGAAGGTCGCATTCTTTAGGTATAAGTTGCTCCTTCCGCTCCATCGGTTTGCGCATCGTTTTTATCTCATACCAAACATCATTTTCAGAACATTCAATTCCGAGTTCAATAAAATCCATCACGCCAACAAACTCAATAAATACTTCATTGCCTTCGTTGTTAATATATCTAGTTTGATCTTGATAAGCATTCCTCTTAATTTCTGCAAGTGCATCATAAGCATTCTGCGAGACAATAGTTACAATACGTTCTTCTACAGTTCGCATTTTGCTAGATACGCCATCAACTACTACGCGGTATTGAAACATCAATTTCCCAGAAAATCTTTTCATAGCGGATACTAACAAGTATAAGGGTCTTCACATTCTTCAGGGAAAAAGGCACATAGAGTTGAACAAGAAAGCTCATCTCCATTGAGACATGACTCTCTAAGAATTGCTGCTGGATCCAGTAGCAGCATTAATGGCCCCATAGCCCGCGTAGGTCGCATAAGCGATAGGAGGCTGTGAAACTATTCAATTTCAGGCGTTTTGTGCGACGAAGAATCAATGACTTACATGCAAAAAATCACTAAAAAACGACATTTTTCAGAATACTTTCACAGCCTCGATAGCGTCATGCGACATTTGGAAACTCCAAAATGGCGGATGACGGCGCACACTTCGACAGGCTCAGTGCAAGAAAAGACGCACCTTATCCACCCTACGCTTGTTTAACGCATTCTATGCCCGCCTGTCCAACTTGCGCAAGTCGCAGCCCGGCAAATCTGCGTAGGTCGCATAAGCGATAGCGTCATGCGACATTTGGGGGGCATCATGGCGGATGACGGGTTCACCAATATTGCTGGTTGTTTAATGCACTCACACAGGTTGAATTACCATTGATGGGTTCAATGTGCTCACTCACCAGTGACTGCGCTAACCAGCCTTCAGGGTAAGTCAGTTTTAACGGCGCTTTGGCTACTTCTTCAGTAATAGGTTGAAATCCAACTTTGCTATAAAACTGTGGGTTACCATAGGTAAAAATCAGTTCTACTTTATGATTTCTTAAATGATGTATACCAAAGTTGATGAGTTTCTGTCCGACTCCCTGGTTCTGATATTGTGTTGCAATGGCAACGGGAGATAAGATAAAAGCATTGATTTGACATTCAAATACCAGGCGAGTAAAAAATATGCAACCAATGAGCGTCTCTTTTTCTTTGGCTATAAAACCAAAAATGTCGTTTGGGTGCGTGGTTGCTTGCAATGCAAAGGCTAAATCACCCACCAGCGTTCCTTCATTTTGACCTTCAGAAGAGGTAAACACATCAGTGAACAGTGTTTTTATATCATGGGCATAACTTGATTCATAGAGTTCAAATTTCATTCTTCACCTATTAGATAGAAAATGCTTGAAAGTTTCAGTTATCAACACAACCTATAATGGTATTCTGGTACGGCTAGTGATGCAAATCAAATGAATTATGTTAAGGAGTGGTGATTATGAGTGAAGTGCGAGAAGTTGAAGTGGCTATTATCGGGGCGGGTACGGCGGGCTTGACGGCAATGGGGATGGTGCGCCGCCACACGAAAAATTTTGTGCTGATTAATGGGGGTTCGTTGGGTACGACTTGCGCCCGCGTTGGCTGTATGCCTTCTAAGGCGTTGATTCAGGTGGCTGAGGATTTTCATCGGCGACATCTGTTTGAACGCTTTGGCATCGGCGGTATGGAATCGCTGAGCATTGATGTGAGCGAAGGTATGGAACATGTGCGTGAATTGCGCGATACCTTTGTGGATCGGGTGATTAGCAATAGCACTGATACTTTAGAGGAAGGGCAGTTTATTGAGGGTTATGCAAAATTTTTAGCGCCAACCTTGCTGGAAGTGAATGGCGCTCAGATTCGCGCTCATAAGGTGATTATTGCAACGGGTTCGCGTCCAGTGATGCCGCAGGCGTGGCTGGCGTTGCGCGATAAAATCATGACCACTGATGAGTTTTTTGAGCAAGCGGATTTTCCACCGCGCATGGCAGTGATTGGTTTAGGCGTCATCGGACTGGAAATCGGGCAATCGCTCAAGCGCATGAGCGTTGAGGTGACGGGGTTTGATCAACTCAAGACTATCGGCGGTTTGCAAGACCCAGTAGCCAGTCAGGTCGCCATTGAAATTATGTCTAAAGAATTTCCGCTTTACTTGGGGCAAGCGGCGCAAATTACGCAGGAAGGTGAACAACTGCGCGTGACCAGCGGCGAGCATTCGGTGTTGGTGGATAAGGTGCTGGCGAGTTTGGGGCGCAGACCGAATGTGGCAAATCTGGGGCTGGACAATCTAGGTGCGCCGCTGGATGCTCGCGGCGTGCCTGTGTATCATCCTAATACTTTGCAAATCGCTGATTTACCTGTATTTATTGCCGGTGATGTAACGGGCGATAAAGCCATTTTGCACGAAGCCGGACATGAAGCGCGTATCGCTGCTTACAACGCGCTGCACGACACTGTGATGGCGTTTAAGCGCAAAACGCCGTTGGCGATTACTTTTTGTGATCCGAATATTGCGATGGTGGGTAAGGCTTGGAATGAGTTGGATCAAAGCCGCTTGGCGATTGGTGAAATGCCGCTGGGCCCGGTCGGACGTGCGCTGATTATGGGCAAAAACAAAGGCATACTGCGGGTTTATGGGGATAAGCAAACGGGCAAAATACTCGGCGCTGTGTTGATGGGACCCAAAGGCGAAAACTTGGCGCACTTGCTGGCGTGGGCGATTGAACAAAAACTGACAGTTTTCAATCTATTAGCTATGCCTTATTACCACCCTGTGTTGGAAGAAGCCTTGCAAGCGGCGCTTTACAATCTCATGAGCCAGGTGGAGATCAAGCCCAGCCTGCCGGTGGAATTGCAACCTTTGTAACTCAACTTACCCAATTTTATGCCATTAAACGCCAAGTATCACTCAAGCAAATTA
>DYPD01000091.1 GCA_020720115.1 Thiomargarita sp.
TTTCTACAGCACTATTACTTTCTTAGTGCAATTGAACCACCTTAACAGGGCTGCCGAAATATATGTCACCACATCCATCTTTTGAATAGCCGCCGGGATAGCTTGAAGATGACCAGAAAAACCATGCAGGACAGTTTGGAAAAGCCAACGGATGAATTTTTGAATCTGCTTGACCCTTATCTATCAATGTCTTTAATTCTTCAATATTTGGTATGCGCCAATCTTGATAACCTGCAAAGCCATCGCCTTTTTGTTGGCAAGTGTTCTTCCAATCCATACCAGTCGCTTCTCCGACACAGGTCTTTCCGTTCCATTTTTGCCCCAAGGCGCAACGCATCCACATCAAGCCTGTTTCTGTATCCAGCACAGTACCGTTGTCATAAGCGATATATTTGGACATTCGCGTACCTTTGCTTTTCAACCCCGCCGCCAACTGCAAGCGCAGCAGCGGCACACGGTACGCCCGTTCCGTTGCCAATACCTGAAACATATCCTCGTAACGCGCCAGCACCCACTCGGTGATGTGCGCCGCCGGCAGGCTGAGTTGCGGCTTGAGCCAATCCGCCAGGCATTCGATGAACTTGGGCGGGGTGTCGTGGTGTAGCAAAAAATGCCCGTCGGCAATCACCCCCAGCGCCACCGCGTGATACGCGCCGAGCACCTGGCACAGCGTTTCCCAATCTTCTTGATTGACGCGGTAATGCCGCTCAATCACGATGCCGTCGGTGCGCATTTCCGCGTCTTCTTCCAGAATCGCCAGATTCGGCGCGTTGTCGCTGCCGTATTTCTCGTTGATTTCCTGCAAATCCTTGCCTTTCGCCAGCAACTTGTCGCGCACTTCGGTTTTCCACTTCAGGGCGCGGGCTTTGGCAGCGGCATACAGCACCTCGCGGTAGGGGAAACGCGCCAACACCGGCTGATAGGCGTAGGTTTCCTGCGCCAAGCCCCAATACGCCACGCTGAAATTGATGAAATCGCCGTCGGCTTTGGCTTCCAGAATCACCATCGGCTCGGATTGCAGCATGTGATACAAGGCCAGCATACTCGAACCGCTGTGATAGCGGCTGCTGTCCCACGCACCATCCAGCAGTTGCACCGGGCGCTCGGCGCTGGTTTGCGGGTAATGCGCGTTAAGCAACTCGCGCAAAATCCCGGCAAGGCGGGTTTCCAGTTTGGGAAAATTGGCGGGCGCGGCGGATTGCTGCACTTGCGGATGGGGATGCTGAAAAGGGTCAAGGGTCGAATTCCACCACCGGCGGCGAAATCAACACGCGCAAGGGGCGCGGCTGTTTGCCGGGAAACGCGGTGAAGATGTGCGCGGGCACGTTGCGCAACGGCCAGTTCTCAAACAGTTTATGCACTTCCGGCAGTGCCAGCGTGGTTTGGCGCTGGAGTTCAGCGAGTTCGCGTTGCCGCTGGTCGTTGAGTTGCGCCAGTTCGCGTTGGAGTTTTTGCTCTTTTATAGTCGGATTACTGAATCTTTAAAATAAAAGATATATAAAATCATATGCTTAATAATTATAAAAATATAATTATTGAGTAATCCTACTATACTAGGCGAATAGCTTGAAAGGCGATATTGGCGGCAGCGATATTTTCCTGATTTTCGCGGTTGAGTTTGGCGATTTCTTTCTGCACTTCTGCGCGTTTTTCTTCTAACTCACTGTCTTTACTTAATCTTTTGTCGCTGTTACGACCATTGACGATAGCGCCAAAAAATTGCCCAACTCCCGCCAATAATTGACCGTAAGGAATCATGTCTTTCAAGCTTATAAAGAATCTCCTATTTTGCAAGCGAAACCAAACCTGCCAGGTTTTGAAGACCTGGCAGGTTTATCGGGATGTCTAAATTGTATAGTCGGATTACTGAATCTTTAAAATAAAAGACATATAAAATCATATGCTTAATAATTATAAAAATATAATTATTGAGTAATCCTGCTATAACAAAACCAGGACTGCCAGTCCTTCAATCACGGCACATTGCCTTGATACACGCACAACAAATACGCCGCCGCGCCGACCACGCCGTGCGTAGTGTCGTACACCTGCACTCCGGCGGAGTTGTACACATGGCCGTTGGTGGAATCCATCCAGCCGATGACGTGGTTGTTGGCGTCGTACACGTTGCCGTTGTTGCCCGCATAACCCAAGTAATCGCCGTGCCAGTTATACACGGAGTTATCCTGCACATAACCGGCCCAATCGCCAGAGCCGTATTCTTCGGTGTGTTTGTAGATGTAGCCGTTGCCGTCGTCAATGGTGGTGTAGGGCATGAAGTCGCTCATGGTGGTCTCCTCTGGAATAGAATATCTGCACGATGATAGCGGTTGTTGTTGGCTAAGTAATATGTTTTCAAAGCTGTTTTTGCACCAGTCCTTGAGATTGACCAGGGTGTAGTTGAGCGGTGTGCCGTCGTCACGCTCGAAGCTGTTGATATTGCGCAAGTGCCGCGCATTGGCGAACACATCCGGGCTGACAATCTGATCCAGCAAGCGGTGAAATTCACTATCCGCCAAATTGACGCGGTTTAGGGCTTCAAAGTGCTTGCGGAAGTTCTGCTCCAACGCGGCGCGGCCGCGGATGTCCGGGCGATAGGTGTATTTGAGGTCGCCGAGTTTTTCGATGAGCGCTTGTTCTATTTGTTGTTCGTTCATGGATTTAGTTGTTTACCGCATCATTAATAAACAGCGCATTAGGCTGATAAGTTGGCGCCTATGGGTTTATAACCCGTTAAAATCGCCTCATTTTTCTGTATTTGCTGCATCCCACAACTGCTTGAATTGCCCATCCAATGCCGACAAACGCGCATCTGCTGCTTCCAATGCTTGCCAAGTAGTGCGCCGCGTTTTGGCATCGCGGGCGGTTTCTAATTGGCTTTTTAGCTGTTCACGCTGCTGCCAGAGTGCGCTGATCTGTTGTTTTAGCGCCGCTAATGGTTCATCTTCGGTCATCGAATGCGCTCCAAATCGGCATACGGCGGGAGGGTTTGGATGCGGGTATCGGTCACTGCGCCGCCGACGGTGAAGTGATAGAGGCTTTGCCATTGCGGGTCTTGCAAGCCGAGCAGTTGATGTACGCTGTCGTCGAAAAAGCAGCCGATGCCGGTGCCCCGCACGCTGGCGGCTTCGGCTTCCAGATACAGCACTTGCCCGATGAGTCCGGCTTCCCAGTACAGGCGGCGGTATTCGGCGGGGTGCTGTGCCAGGGTTGCGGCAAATTCGCCTAGCAGGGCGACGCTGAAGCAACTGTGCGCGGCGATGTCTTGATGGCAAGACAGAGTTCGTGCGGCTTTTTGCGCGTTGGCGCTGATCAGGTGACGCAGCGGCAGACTCGGCGGGCAATCTTCTGGCGTAGTCCAGTCGAATTGTGCATTGAATGCGTTGCCTAGGCTGGTTTCAGCCCCGTCGTGGCGCGGCAAGGCGTACAGCCCTGGCGCTAAACCTTCAACGCGGTGGACGAACAGCACCAGATGCAGGCGCGGGCTGTAGCGCCACAGCGACCAGGGCGTTTGCGTCGGACGTGGCAGTAAAGCGTCTAAGATGCGATAAAAAGCGGCGCGAGGAAGCACGGTGCTGGCGTCGAACGCCTGCGCACTGCGACGGGTGCGAATCAGCACGGCGGCGGGGAGTGCGCAGGTGCTCGGCAACGGCGCAGCGACGGCGGTTTGAGCCGCCTCATCCGCTGGCGGCACGGGCAACGCCTGTTCGGTGTGGGTAGCGGCTGCGACTTCATCAATCGCCGCCCAGTCAAACTGCGGTTCGCCGCCCAAATGATTGGCTTGTCCTTGCCACGCACCTTGTCGAGACGCGGTGAGCAATTCATCCAAACTCAGCGCCTCTGTGGTGACCACACGCAGCAGCACATCAGGGCTTTCTGCTTCGGCAGCGGCAAAATCTGCGCGGCGATCCAACCCCAGCAGCGCCGATAATTGCGTATCGCTGCACGGCACCAGTTCCAAACGCCAGCCTAGCAAAGCGGCGGCATAGCTGAATGCGCCGAGCGCGTGACCGCAGTCGAGCTGCACATAACGAAATGCCCGTTCGCCGTATTTCCACGCTTCGCGCCAAATCACGCTAGACAAGCCGAGATACAGCGCACTGTCTCGGCTCGCCGCCGCCCAGCGGCAGCGTTGCTCCAGCGCGTGAATTGCTGGTGCGTAGTGATACAGACCATTGGCTAAACCGGCGATGCCGGTACAGATCACATAGCCTTCGCTGGGGTGCAAATTGCCGCTGGACGGATTGCAGCGCAACGCCCAACGCGCCGCGCCGTATTGCTTCCACGCCGCCAAGCCCAGGGATAATTCCAGCAACAAGGCAAGGTTTGGCAGATTCAAGGGCTGCGGCGCTGGCGGGTTGGCGAACAAATCCTGCCAAGTGGTCGCACTGTCATCCGCCCGCAACGGCAACGCCAGGGTTTCACAACCGGCAAAACGCCGGAACGGATCGGGTTGATGATCCCAGTCCAACGTCGGCGGACTGGCGGCGTAGCGATCCAAACGGTGCTTAGTACGTTCGTGATACGCATAGACCTGCGCCAACGCGCTCATGGCAGGCGTTTGCCGTTGCGATCAAAATTCAGCACTTGGGTTTCGCCGTCTTCATCAGTGATTTCCGCACGTTGCAGCGTTCCGTCTGGGTAATATTCGTAACTGTGCTGCATTTCAACCTGGTCATACACCAGTTTTTCGCAGCGTACCATGCGCTCTTGGTCGTCATAATAGGCGCGAAAATAGGTGTTGCGATGGGCAGCAGACTCCAACGGATTGACTAAATTAAGCGGCAAATTAACACCACTATAAGAGATAAAACAACGGGTTATCATGGGTATCCTCACTCTGTTTGGGGGCTGGTTGCTTGACGCCGGTGGGCAATCATTTTATCCAATTTGCGGGCAATGTAGGCGCTGTAATCCGCCGTGTTGGCATAATCATAGTCCAGCGCCAGACTCGCCAGTTGATCCAGCGCCTCGCGCAAACGGACGATTTCATCGAAACTTCTGCCGCAAGTCAGACAACGTACGCCGTCGTCGCGGCAGGTGGTTTTGCCCTGGCAGGGGGTGAATTGGTTCATGGTGGGTCGCTCTTAAAGGAAAAGAGCGGTTCTCCAGCAAAGTGTAGACCATCCATACAAGATATTATTTTTAGTGGTTTTTATGTAAAAAACCAGAGCAATTGTCGGGTTTGAGACAGTTGAAGTCACACAGTTTTTTCTTCGCATCATTTGCCTCCCTATATGAAATTTTTTTAATTTAAATAGAGGTTGCGTGCGCAGCTTGATAACGTACGCCCAGAATATGCGGTTTTCACCCGAATCAGGGGTGTCTTTGAGAATTTGCTGGGTGATCAGGGGGCAAAATGGCAGTGCTTTATCCACAGGGCTTTTTAGGCTAGAATGCCAGGCTTGCAGATTTTTTAGCCTTCTTTCAGCTTTTTCCTGACTCCAGAGGTCACGACCAAAAATTACATGAAGAATATCCGTAATTTTTCCATCATTGCTCACATTGATCACGGTAAATCCACGCTGGCTGATCGTTTTATCCAAATTTGCGGCGGACTGGCTGAACGTGAAATGGCTGAGCAAGTGCTTGATTCTATGGACTTAGAACGCGAACGTGGCATTACCATTAAAGCGCATAGCGTTACCTTAAATTACACGGCGAAAGATGGGCAAACCTACCAACTCAATTTTATTGATACGCCCGGGCATGTGGATTTTTCCTATGAGGTGTCCCGCTCATTGGCGGCTTGCGAAGGGGCTTTGTTGGTGGTAGACGCCGCTCAGGGCGTGGAAGCTCAGAGCGTTGCCAATTGCTACACGGCAATTGAGCAGGGCTTAGAAGTCATGCCAGTATTGAACAAAATTGATTTGCCTTCTGCTGAACCTGAGCGGGTGGTGAAGGAAATCGAAGAAATTATCGGCATAGAAGCTAAGGATGCTTTGACCGTCAGTGCCAAAACCGGACTGGGTGTGGTTGAATTGCTAGAAGCTTTGGTGCTTAGAATCCCGCCCCCAGCGGGAAGCATTGAACTGCCTTTACAGGCGTTAATCATTGATTCTTGGTTTGATAATTACTTAGGCGTGGTGTCGCTGGTGCGTATCGTTAATGGCGAATTGCGCAAGGGACAGAAAATCCAGGTGATGTCCACTGGTCGCCAGGTGCTGGTAGATCAAGTCGGCTTTTTCGCCCCAAAGATGACGCAGACCAGTCAGCTAGAGACAGGGCAAGTGGGATTTGTCATTGCGGGGATTAAAGAAGTAGATGGTGCGCCAGTTGGCGATACCTTAACTGACGCAGTCCGACCTGCCGCAAGTCCATTACCTGGCTTTCAGGAAATGAAGCCCCGTGTTTTTGCCGGGATGTTTCCCATAGATGCTACCGATTACGAAGCATTCCGCGAGGCTTTATCAAAGCTGCGTTTGAATGATTCTGCGTTGCATTATGAACCTGAAACCTCCAGTGCTTTAGGATTTGGTTTTCGTTGTGGTTTTCTGGGTATGCTGCATATGGAAATTGTGCAAGAACGCCTAGAACGTGAGTATGAATTGGATTTAATTACCACTGCGCCTACGGTGATTTACGAAATTTTAAATAACAAAGGGGAAATTTTTTATGTGGATAATCCAGCTAAATTACCCCCGGTCAATGAAATTGCAGAAACGCGTGAGCCGATTATTGAAGCGAATATTTTAGTACCCCAGGCGTATTTGGGCAATGTCATAAATCTTTGTATCGAAAAGCGCGGCGTGCAAAAACGTTTGCAGTATTTGGGTTCACAAGTCGCAATCAGCTATGAATTGCCGATGAGTGAAATGGTGTTGGATTTCTTTGATCGCCTGAAATCCGTTAGTCGCGGTTTTGCTTCTTTAGATTATCATGTTCTGCGCTTTCAAATTGCTGATCTGGTTAAACTAGATATTTTAATCAATAGCGAGAAAGTAGATGCTTTGTCATTGATCGTGCATCGCGCACAAAGCATGGCTCGCGGACGTGAATTAGCCGAAAGAATGAAAGAAGTGATTCCACGTCAAATGTTTGATATTGCCATCCAAGCAGCGATAGGAGCGCATATCATCTCACGCCAAACAGTCAAAGCCTTACGCAAAAATGTCACCGCAAAATGCTATGGTGGCGATGCCTCGCGCAAGCGCAAACTCTTGGAAAAACAAAAAGCTGGCAAAAAACGCATGAAACAAGTGGGAGCTGTATCAATCCCGCAAGATGCTTTTCTTGCCGTCTTACAAGTAGGGAAAACAAAGTAAAACATGGAACTCGCCACAATTTTAGTTATTCTGGTCGCACTGAGTGGAAGCATTTGGGCATGGGATAAGTTTTACTTAGCACCCAAACGTGCAATGGTGCTGGCTAATTTACCCGATAATGCCGTTGAAGAAGTGATCAGCACAGTCCAATATGTGCCAGCTTGGATTGATTTGCCACGTTCATTATTTCCAATCTTTCTGATTGTTTTATTGCTACGTTCTTTCTTAGCCGAACCTTTCCGCATCCCTTCTGGTTCTATGATGCCAACGCTATTAATTGGTGATTTTATTTTAGTGAATAAATTCGCCTATGGTTTGCGCTTGCCGGTATTGAATAGCAAATTTTTAAGCATTGGTGAACCACTGCGCGGTGATGTAGTGGTCTTTCGTTATCCTAAAGACCCTAGCACTCCCTATATCAAACGCATTATAGGTGTGCCTGGCGATAAAATTGAATACAACTATGTACATAAAACTTTGTACATTAATGGTGAATTAATGTCGAAAGAATTTGCCAGCACTTACCAGGGAATGGGGCAAGGCAGTCCTATGACTGGCTCAGAAATTTACCAAGAAAAACTACAAGAACATGTGCAACATAGCATTTTGCTCAGACCCGGTATCGGAACCTTAATGCCCTACATCTGGTCAGAAGACAAGCAGGATATGATTCAAATTCAATCGCGTGCTGAACTCGAGCAACTGGGTAATCCTGATTTAAGCATCTTAAAAATAGAACGTATACCAAACGGGCATTATTTTGTAATGGGTGATAACCGAGATAATAGTAGAGATAGCCGCTTTTGGGGATTAGTGCCAGAAGAAAATTTAGTTGGTAGAGCTTTTTTCATTTGGATGAACTGGGACTGGTCTAACGGTGGGATTAATTTTTCCCGTTTAGGTACAGTAATTAAGTAAACACTATTGAAAGAGGAGTGAAACTTATGCGTCATTTAAAGCAGCAACGTGGTATTAGTATGATGGGCTTTTTGTTTATTGCTATTGTATTGGCAATGGTTGGAACTGTAGTCATTAAATTAATGCCTTTTTATCAGGAATATGCAGGCATTAAGCGCTCTATTGAACAGCTAAAGCAAGTGCCGGATATTAAAAACTCCTCAGAAACAGACGTGATTGCAGCATTGATGCAAAAGCTTTACGTTAATGATGTGCGCAGCATCACTGCCACTGATCTTGAAAAGTACATTAAAATAGAACCCGTTGAGAATACGCAAAAGCTCAAGGTTGATTATGCGCGTGAAGCGCCCTTGTTTTCCAATGTCTACATAGTAGCGAAGTTTAAGGAAGACTTTACGCTGTAAGACACTCACTTGAAAGAAAAAAACCTCTTCTCATTATGCCAAGCTCTGCATTACCAGTTTACTGACGCAGAGCTTTTGTATACCGCACTCACTCATCGCAGTGCCAGCAGCAGCAATAATGAACGCCTGGAGTTTCTAGGCGATGCGTTGTTAAGCTATGTTGTTGCTGAAGACCTGTTCCAGCGTTTTCCCAAAGCCAAAGAAGGTGATTTAACACGCTTACGCGCTGGTCTAGTCAGAGGCGATACCCTGGCAGAAATCGCTAAACATCTAGATTTAGGTGCTTTGTTGACATTAGGGGGCGGAGAGCTTAAGAGCGGCGGTTGGCGACGCAAATCTATTTTAGCTGATGCCCTAGAAGCCATAATTGGCGCTGTGTATTTAGATGGCGGCATGGCAGCTTGTAAAACTGTTATACTGACCTTGCTTAATGAACGCTTGCAGCAGCTTTCTCTAAATAGCCTACAAAAAGACCCCAAAACTTTGCTCCAGGAATATTTGCAAGCACGTCAGCAAGAATTACCTGAATATCGGGTGCTGACAGTAGAGGGTGATCCCCATGAACAACATTTTGAAGTGGAATGTAAAGTCAATGGATTAGCTACTACCTGGGGTACTGGAAACAGTCGTCGTTATGCAGAACAGATGGCGGCAGCTAAAGCATTAGATTTATTAACCCAATAAGTGAAAAATTAATTTATGTCAGGGCATTGTGGATTCGTTACTATTGCAGGTCGTCCAAATGTGGGCAAATCTACTTTGCTCAACGTTTTGTTGGGACAAAAAATCAGCATCACTTCTTCTAAGCCACAGACTACTCGTCATACCCTGTTGGGTATTAAGACTTTTGCAGACGATCAAATCATTTATGTGGATACGCCTGGTTTGCAAACCCAACATCGCAAAGCTATTAACCGCTATATGAATAAAGCCGCTACGGGTGCGCTGGTTGGCGTTGATTTAGTGCTCTTTGTAATTGAAGCAAACAAGTGGTTGGATGAGGATGAATGGGTATTAGAATTGCTCAAGGAACAGCAATTACCCCTATTGCTGGTAATCAATAAAGTGGATGAGTTGGAAAACCCAAATGAATTGTTGCCCGTTATGGAACAATTAAACACCAAGCATTCATTTTTGGAAATTTGCCCTTTATCTGCCTTGCAAAATGACAACATAGATACGCTAGAGCGTCTTATTCTCATGCACTTGCCGATAGCAGCTTTGGTTTTTCCAGAAGATCAACTGACAGATCGCAGCGAACGCTTTTTAGCGGCTGAAATTATCCGCGAAAAACTCATGCGGCGTTTAGGTTCTGAGTTGCCTTATCAACTGAGCGTGGAAATTGAACTCTTTAAAGCGGAAGGCAAGCTGTTACGCATTGCTGCTATTATTTGGGTTGAACGTGATAGCCAAAAAGCCATTGTGATTGGTAAACACGGTGAATTATTGAAAATTGTGGGTAGCGAAGCGCGTAAAGATATGCAGACTTTATTTGACTGCAAAATTTTTTTACAGCTTTGGGTTAAAGTGAAGTCAGGTTGGTCAAATGATGAAAAAGCTTTGCATCAACTTGGCTATACCGATACTTAAGAAATCTAATAAATGCAATGATGGTGTCACAGTCGCCTAGCATTATTCTTGTTCTAGTTTGGCGGCGAGTGATAAGAAAGGCAGCGTACTCCGATAACTAACAGGGTAAAGACTATGCACAAGGAACATCCAGAAGGTGGTGGCTATGAACGTATTAAGGCAAAAGTCACGCTCCGAGAAATTTTAGAAACTGCGAGTTCTTTTGAAAAGACCGCTTTTGAATTTTACAGTGGTTTGACTGAGCGGGTTAGCAAACGCTTGCGCCCACTGGTGGAAGAACTGGCGAAAGAAGAACAAGGGCATTTTGATCTCTTTATGCAACTCAGTGCCCGTACTGATGTGCAAACCCAGATTGCGCAGAAGGTGCGCATTCCTCCTAATGATCATAAATTTTCTGATTATATTCAAAAACCCGATTTAGGTGAAAATCCTGATGATCAAGCGATTTTGCAATATGCAATGGCGCGTGAGCAAGCGGCAATGGAGCAATATTCGAGTTTGGCAGAAGAAACTCCGGCGGGTGCTATTCAAGATTTATTTAAGTATCTAGCCCATGAAGAATTGGAGCACAAAAAAGAACTGGAAAAACGCTATTATGAATTGGTGCATAGTGGTGGCGTCTAGTTTTTTGGGTTGCTACATTGATAGTGGAATAGTTTGAAATTCTTGAGGGGCTGGCTTGCTTTAAACCAAGGGGTTTTTTAGTCATGCGAAAAAATTGCTTTTTATACCTGGTCGTTGCTGGCTTGCTGTTTAAGGGGGTTGTGGCGGCGGTGTGGGCGGCAGATGATTCAGAAGAAACTGCGCGCATTTTGCTCTCTATGGATTTGGGGCAATTGTTGCAAACTTCTGTGGAATCCGCTTCGGGTATTGAAGAAAGTTTGCGTGACGCGCCTGCCGCTATGGTGGTGGTGACTGACAAGGAGATACGACAACGTGGTTATAGCAGCTTAGATGAGCTTCTGTCAGACTTACCAGGGTTTGACGCCATTGGCATGGGTGGATCGCAGAATGTGGTGGCATATCAGCGTGGCTATCGAACGCCTTTTATGCAGCGCACCCTGATTATGATCAATGGCATAGTGGATAATCATCTGTGGAGTCATGTCGCACAAATTTCCCGTCAATATCCGCTCAGTGCCATTAAGCGCGTAGAAGTGCTCTATGGTCCAACCAGCGCCGTTTATGGTCCTAATGCGTTTTTGGGTATTATTAATCTGATTACGCAAGATGCCTCGGATTTATTAGATACGCAACAGCGTACTACTGCCAGCGTGCAATTGGGCAGTTATCGTTCTCGTGGTGCAGAAATGAGCACTCAAGGGCGTCAAGGCGATTGGCGTTATAGCTTGTCAGGTAAATTTTTTCAGAGTAACGAGGCGGACATTGATGATCTCGCGCCTTGGGGCTTTATCTCGGAAAATGTTTTGAACGACCGTCAAGTGTGGGGTGCTCTGCTGGATTTGGGACAAAATGGCGTGCGCTATGGCGAATTTTTTGATCCCACGGAAGATTGGGGTCTG
The DNA here is from genome assembly GCA_020720115.1 of Thiomargarita sp. Taxonomy (GTDB): domain Bacteria; phylum Pseudomonadota; class Gammaproteobacteria; order Beggiatoales; family Beggiatoaceae; genus BB31. The sequence continues at coordinate 11,701 of DYPD01000091.1, forward strand.
TTAGGGGAATTGAGCTTTAAAGATTTTACGCTTGGCGTGATTGCTTGGGATACCGCTGAAAGCTATGGACGCTATTACCCCAGTGACCGTGCGCAGCCGAATGCGGATTGGAATCACGATGCTCGCCAGTATTATCTGCAACACAATTACGAAGTCAGTGATAAGTTGTTGATAAAAAGCCAGATTCTTTATCATTCCAGCCGCTTGTGGGGAATTTGGGCGGAAGCGAGTCCTGACTGGAATCCTGGCATGTCGCAGTATTCCTACCTGAGCCTTTCTGACTGGAATTCCCTCAACCACAGTTGGTTGTTTAAGCAGGATTATGATTACCAGTTTTCCGATCAGCTACGCATCACTGGCGGGCTAAAATACGAAGCTAAGACGCTGACTAAAGCTTTCGATCTCTGTTCTTATTGGAGCGGCACTTTTTGCTCAACTGATCCTGGTAATGAGGGTCCCCACGGACAGGGCGCAGGGGTTTTCCACAGCCTTGATCCCGTTGCGCTGGTGCTGCCTGGCACGCAAAAAAACATGCCCGCAGAAAATATTGCCCGCAGCCGTGACGTAGGCGCTTATGTGCAAGGCATTTTGAGCCGTGAACAATGGCGCTGGGTAGCAGGTCTGCGCTATGACCACAACAGCATGTACGGCAGCACTGTCAATCCGCGTCTTTCGGCAATCTATTACTGGTCACCTAAAACCACGCTCAAACTGCTGTATGGACGCGCTTATCAAGAACCTTCACCCATTCAACTCTGGGGCGGCTGGATTGGGCGGGCGGGCAACCCAAATTTGCATCCAGAAAAAGCGGAAAACTTAGAACTCATTGTGATGCACCAAACACCGCACTGGCTACATGATGTGTCCCTGTTTGCTGCGCATTATCGCGATGTGATTAAAGAAGAAGCTGAAAACGCTGGCAGCCGCGACATCGTTGGCACTGAATACCGAGGGCGCTTCAAATACCCTAATATTTTGCTGCACAACGCCCCAGACATCAGTGGTTATCTGTACTACACCTACACTCATGCGCACAGCAGCATTACCTATGATCAAGCCAGCGCCCAATGGCTGGACGAAGGTTCGACGTTGGGCGATATAGCCCCGCACAAAATCAGCGCCGCGTTCAATCTGCCCTTTGATCGCAACTGGCACTTAAATCTGCAAGCCAATTTCGTCAGTGATCGCACGCTCTATTCGCACAACCCCTTGCGCGAAAAAGGCAAAAAAGCCGAAGCTTATACCGTGCTTTACTTAACCCTCGGTTATGAACAGTCGCCGCTGGATATTTCTTTTAGAATCGAAAACCTTTTAGATACCGAATATTACCATCCCGGCATGGAGCAAGCCGACGCGGGCGATGACTTTAGCCAACGCAGTGCAGGTTTTCGCAACTCCTTAATACCTCAAGAAAAACGCAGCTATTGGCTCAATCTGCGCTGGACTTGGGAATAAATCGCCAGCCGATTGATATAGCCACTGGCTACACCCACATTAGAACCACTCACACTCCCAGCGATACGAACAATCAGCCAAGCGCCTTGTAGCAATCACGCACGGCACTTAATGCGTTGCTGGGGCTTTTATGTTTTAGCCTTCGCGTCACATCAGCCATTTAGGCACAGCCTTACAGGGAAATTCTCGCTTGAGTTCAGTGATTGAAAAACGCTTACAAAAGCTGCTCGACAGCGGTCAAGCAGAACTGTTAAAACAAGGCTTAGTCGGGATTGAAAAAGAAAGCTTGCGCGTGTCAGTACAGGGCACTATTGCACAAACCCCACATCCCACCGGTTTAGGCGCGGCACTCACGCACCCCTACATCACCACCGATTACTCCGAAGCCCTGCTCGAACTCATCACCCCACCGCTGCCCAGCATTCAAGCCGCACTGCGCTTTTTGCAAGATACCCATCAATTCGTCTACTCCCGCTTAGAACACCAAGAAATCCTCTGGGCAACCAGTATGCCCTGCGTCGTCGAAGGCGAAGAACGCATCCCCATCGCTTATTACGGCACCTCCAATCCAGGGCAGATGAAACACATCTACCGGCGCGGCTTAGGTTATCGCTACGGGCGCACCATGCAAGTCATTGCCGGCGTACATTTCAACTACTCCTTTGCCGAAGACTTTTGGCAACTCTACCAGGTGCTCGAAGGCGACTCAGGCGACTTGCGCGACTTCCGCGACACTCGCTATTTCGGCTTAATCCGCAACCTACAACGCTTCGGTTGGTTAATTCCCTACCTCTTTGGCGCTTCGCCCGCCGTGTGCAAATCCTTCCTCCAAGACCACCGTCCACGCAACCTACAACCCTTTGACGACACTACCTATTACGGCGCTTACGCCACCTCGCTACGCATGGGTGACATCGGCTACCAAAACAAAAAAGAAGATAACAGCGGCGTCAAAGTCTGCTACGACAGCCTCGACACCTACACCGCCAGCCTGCAACGTGCCACCAGCACCCCCTGCGCGGAATATGAAAAAATCGGCGTATTGGTCAACGGCGAATACCGCCAACTCAACCCCTACCAACTACAAATCGAAAACGAATACTACAGCAGCGTGCGCCCCAAACAGGTACTACAGGGCAACGAAAAACCCAGCAACGCCCTGCGTCAGCGCGGCATCCGCTACATAGAACTGCGCTCTTTAGATGTCAACGCCTATGACCCGCTCGGCATCAATGAAGAACAACTGCATTTCCTCGAAACCTTCATTATTTTCTGCCTACTCCAAGAAAGCCCCTACATCAGCGCCGCAGAAGCCCAAGAAATCAACTGGAATCAAAGCGTTGCCGCGCATCAAGGGCGCGATCCCTCGCTCATGTTACGGCGTCAAGGGCGCTCCCAATTGCTGCGCACCTGGGCGTCAGAACTCTGCCACCACATGCGAGCCATTGCTGAGCTACTTGACGCCAACGAGCCGCAGCAGCCTTACACCAAAGCCCTCGCCAACCAACTCCAGGTCGTACACGCCACCGACCACACCCCCTCAGCCCGAATGCTCGAAGAAATGCGCCACACCCGCGAAGGCTTTTTCGAGTTTTCCGACCGCCTCTCGCGCCAACACGCCGACTATTTCCAACAACTCGCCCCACAACCCCAGCGCGAAGCCGAATTTAGCGCCTGGGCAGAAGACTCCAAAGCCCGCCAAAGCGCACTCGAAACCGCAAATACCCTAGCATTTAGCGACTATTTGCAGCATTATTTAGCCAGCTAAGCAGCGGGGCGTGCCCCCGTGCAACCGGCATTTATGTCAAACCAGCGTCCCGCCAATACGGATTCTTTATGCACGATTCAAACGCACTACTAGACGCCCTTAAACGCTTGCTGCCGTCGGCTTTTGCAGAGGTTTGTTTTCGCTTTCAAATCCCACCTGAATACCAACGCCCTGGCGCACAAGTTGAGCAAGCCATTGAATTAGTGCGCTATGCCGAAATGCAAAATCGCCTGCCCGAACTTGCCGCTTTAGTGCCGCAAAAACCCCCGCAAGCCAATGAGAAAAAACAGTATTTCCTACTGCCCAGTGGATTTAAGCCCAATCCCTATTTCACGCAGCGCGACGAAATGCTGGCGACGCTGGCGCATCGGCTGCAAACCCAGCGGCGCATCGCCTTGTGTGGTTTGGGCGGCATGGGTAAAACACAAATTGCCTTACATTATGCGCATTTACATCGCAGCGCATACCGTGCGGTGCTGTGGGTGTCAGCAGACAGCCCGCAACGCTTGCAGGCGGAATTGGCGGCGTTGGCTGCGCCTTTGGGTTTGCCGACCGCGCAAGAATAGGCGTTGAATGTGCGGCAAGTGTTGAACTGGTTAAGTGAGCAAGATTTAATGATTTGCGACAATGCCGACGACGCAGAAGCCATTGACGCGCTGAAAAGCCATCTGCCCGCCCGCCCGCAAGTGCTGCTCACCAGCCGCGCCCACACCCTGCTCCGCTGGCGGACAATCTCGACGTGCGACACTGGACAGCGCAAGAGGGCGCAGCGTTTTTGTGGAAACGCTGTGGACGCGCCGCGCCGCAAGCGGGTTCTTCCTGCGATCAGGCAGAACAGCAAGCGGCATTGCAACTGGCACAGGCACTTGACGGCTTGCCGCTGGCGTTGGATCAGGCCGCCGCTTACATAGACGAAAATAGCTGCACCTTTGCTGATTATTTACTTCTTTATCAACAACATGCGAAAACACTGCTGGCGCAACGCGGGCAGACCGCCTTTGATGCCGATCATCCGCTGCCGGTCGCCGCGACTTGGCAACCGTCGCTGGAGAAAATCGCCGCGCAATCCCCCGCCAGTTTAGACCTGTTGTTTCTGTGCGCCTTTCTCGATGCGGAGCAAATCCCCGAAAGCCTGCCGCGCCGCGCTTTGGCGGTAACGGATGATTTGGCTTGGAATGCCCTGCTCAAGCCCGTTTTGCGCTATTCCCTGCTGCGTCGTCAGGCACAGGACAAGCGGCTGTCGCTGCATCGCTTGGTGCAGCAAGTGGTGCGTTGGGAATTGACTGACACGGCACAGCGCGACTGGGCAATAGACTTGTTGTACTTAAAAATCAATTAGTTAGACAAATAAAAGTTCCACATCCCCGCGCAAACGCC
>DYPD01000009.1 GCA_020720115.1 Thiomargarita sp.
GAACGGGTTGGCGCACAGATTCCCGTGATGGGCGTTGGTTCTATTCACACCTTGCCAGACGCCGAACGCGCCCTGGCAACGGGCGTGCCCTTGTTGGCAGTGGGTCGAGAGCTGCTGATGGAGCCACGCTGGGCAGAAAAAATCCGCACGGGTGAACCGGTGCGCGTCACCTTGTTGCGCCAGGCGCAACACGAGTTGCTATTGCCGGATGGCTTGTGGAAGGTCATTATGAATTCGCTCGGTTGGTTGCCCGTGGTGGATTAGGCGATTGGCACAGATTTCACCGCAAAAACACCGTAAACGCAGAAAACGCGAAAACAGCATGAATTGATTTGGTAGTGCTCTCCGCCCCGCCTATGCGGTGAGACCTTTATTTAGATCGCGGCTAACCGCCACAAAACTGGCGCTTAGCCGTTATTGTATTGCGAGATATTTATCTAGCCAATAGTTTAATCTGTATTTGACTTCCCCGGTATTGGAAAGCTGTGCTGACAGCGTTTTGCAGTATCCATAGCTTCTCTATTCAAACCCATGATTTTTTACCATCTTCATCACCTATCTTAAACAGATAAGGTTTCCTCTCCTTCAATACTCGTGCAACCCCTTTGCTCCTTCATCGCCTTACCTTTCCAATCAGCACGCTACTACACAACATATTTAACATCTGAAAGTCATTTATTGTAACAAAGCTTTGTTCTTGACTGTTCAGGCTAAATGTGTCAAAATATATCAAAATAGAGGTGAATCTAATTAAACCATCAGAGAAATTAATCAAGGCATCATTGCATTCAGTAGTAATGCACGCGTAGAAAAATAAGGTTATCCATATAGATGGCGCATTTTTTTCTATAACACAGCAACCATTCGTTTCTTTAATCGCAATTTTGTCGTAACTTGTTTTAGAGTTTGGTTTCTAGCTTAGTCCTTCAACAATAGGGAATATTACACATGTCTATCTGCAAAAAATTGCTTACCTTTTGTTTGGTATTATCATTTGGCTTAAATGCCTTTGCAGAAGAAAAAATTGAGCTGCTGTTTTACATCGGCATTACGATGGTTAAACCCATTAATGAACTCGCCAAAAATTTTAAGAAAACACATGATTGTGAAATCAAAATTTTGCAAGGTGGTAGTCAGGATTTGTACGATAGCTTGAAAAGCAGTCAAAAAGGGGATTTATATTTAGCCGGCTCTTTGTCCTATCGCAAGAAATATTTGCCTGAAGGATTACTATTAGATAGCGCATTTGTTGGTTATAACAAAGTCGCATTAGTTATACCCAAAGGAAATCCAAAGCAAATTCCTGCCGATTTAAGCGTTTTAAGTGATAAAAAATATCGGGTAGTTTTAGGTAATACGGAAAGTGGAAGCATTGGCGATGAAACCCAAAAAGTGCTCACTAAATTTGGCAATTATGAGGCAGCAATTTTAAATGCGGTAGAATTAGTACCAGATTCAAGAAATTTAACCAAAGCAATTAAGGAAAATGAAGCAGATGTTGGTTTGAATTGGTATGCAACAACTTTTTGGTCTGATAATAAACAATACGTTGAAGCATTGGTAATAGATGAGAAATATGCAGAAAAAGCAATATTAGTGCTAAATCTACTAAAAACCTCTAACTATCAAGAACTTACAAAAGAATTCATGAAATATGCAACTGCTCAAGAAGGAAGGGCAATTTTTCATAAATATGGTTTCTTAGACGACAATGATTTACGGAATTTTGATAACATCACAGTTGAATAAAGACAATACCACATGCTATTAAAAGATACCGTATTTAGAAATCTCTTAGCTTTGCTATTTGTTTTTACAATGGGTTATGGTGCGTTAGTCACTATTCATTTGACGTTTAATCGTATTATCGAGGAATTTGATGAGCAGATTAAAAATGAGCAGGCAAGATATAAAATTGGCGAATATATTTTGAAAGAAATTAGCGATCTTGAAAGCAAGTTTTATAAACTTGCCACCCTCTTTAACGAAAATGCGGCACTGAATGTTAAGCAAGAAATATTGCAAGACATAGCTTTAATTCATGAAGCGATTGATGTCTTGGAAAACGGTGGAACTTTGCGGACTAGAATTGAACTAAATCTAGTAGAAATCCATGAAGTTTTAGAAGAAGCAAGCTATAAAAAAACCAGTAATGGAAAGCAAGTCTTTGAGGCAATTGATCTAAAACCCAAGCTAGCTGATCTGCAAAAAAAGTTAAATGAAATGATTAATATCATAAAACTCAAACAACGTATTGTTAATAACGAAGAAATTACCTCAGAAGAGAAACAAAAAAGTCGCTTAAAAATAGAAATTTTCTTTAAGAAGATTCCGAGCCATTTTATTAGGATGCGTGAAAACACCAGTCGCTTGTTATACGAAAGCAAGCAAAACAGGTTGTCTATTGAAAAAAATATTCAAAACCAGAAATTTTTTTATTTGAAACTAGAAGTCATTGTGACCTTCCTCGTTGCTATTATTGTTGTCGTACTAGGTTATATTTTATCTCGCCAAATTCAACGCACCAGCAAACAGCTAAGAATTGCCTCTGAAGACGCAAAGCGTTTGGCATTTGAAGCCGATCAAGCAAATATTGCAAAATCGCAATTTCTCGCTAATATGAGCCATGATATTAGAACCCCATTAAATGCAATTATTGGCTTTTCTGAATTGCTTTGTCATGCTCCCCTCCCACTTAAAGAACAAGAACAAGCACATATTGTTTCACGCAGTGCAAAAGCCTTATTGGATATTATCAATGATATTTTGGATATTTCTAAGGTAGAAAGCGGAAAATTTGAAATCGTTTCAGAACCTTTTGATGTGCGTGCATCGTTTGAGCAAATGATTGAATTATTCTCCGTTAAGGCAAAAGAAAAACACATCAGATTAATCTATAATGCAGACCCCGCTATTCCTCCCTTTTTGATTGGCGACTTTATTCGACTTCAGCAAGTTTTTTCTAATCTCTTAAGCAATGCAATCAAGTTCACACCAGAGCGTGGCTGCGTTTGTTTTGAAGTTGCAATAGTAACGCTTGCTCAAAATAGTGTAGCATTGAAATTTTCAGTAACTGATAGCGGCATTGGAATTTCTACAGAACAGCAGAGCGCTGTGTTTGAAGCTTTCACGCAAGCAGATGGGAGTATTTCAAGAAAATATGGCGGGACTGGATTGGGTTTATCAATTAGTTTAAAAATAGTAGAAATGATGGGGTCTAGACTGGAATTAGATAGTGAAGAAGGTCGAGGAAGTTGTTTTTACTTTTCTTTGGCATTCTCGCTTGCAAGCCATCAAAAAAAATCCGCACCTTCTCTTCAAGAAAAAAACTATCAATATGTTGTATTACCATTAGAATCTGATCGAGAAAAACTTAGAATCAGTTTAGTAAGTGACCTTTCAGAGGTAGGTAATATCGTTGAACCACATAATTTACAGTCAATCGAAAAGATCGATCTTTTGTTTTTATTTAAAGAGAATCTTTCAACGGCAAATCTAAATAAACTGAAACAACGTTTTAACTGTCCCGTTGTTTTTGTAGGAGATAGCAGCGTTATTGGAGAATATCCAGAAATAAAATCTATTGTTGAACACTATTTAGATGTGCCTATTTATGGTGCTAAAGTGTTTAACCTTATTGAAAAAGCCTTCCATATAACACCACAGGAAACAGAGATAGATTATCTAACAGCACGGTTTAACGGAAAAATTTTAGTTGCAGAGGATAATGAAAACAATCAAAAATTAATTGAAGTTTTATTGGGTAAGCTTGGGTTAGAATGTGATCTTGCTAATAATGGTGAAGAGGCATTGGAACTCTATCAAAAAAACACCTATGATTTGGTTTTTCTGGATGTGAATATGCCGGTAATGGATGGTGTAACAGCAGTAAAAATAATTAAAACATTAGATAAAACAGCAATTCCAATTATTGCATTGACAGCTAACACCATTAAAGGTGACAAAGAAAAATATTTATCGGCAGGAATGGATGATTATTTGTCAAAACCCATTATTTTTAAGGCGTTAGTTGAAGTGGTTCATCGTTATTTAAATGTGTCTACCATAACTGAACCACTGACTCCATTAGAAACCAACAGTATGAAATACAGTAAAGCTTTAACGATGCAACAATTGGAGCTTGATGAAGAAACAGTAGATATGTTATTGGATGGTTTCTTTGAAACGCTTGATCCTGCGTTAGAAAATTTGAGAACGGCAAGCAGATCGCAAAATCATTTGGAAATTTATAAGGCGGCGCATTTTTTGAAAGGCTCTTGCGCTAATTTGGCAATGTACGAGGCGGTGGATATATTGCAAGAATTTGAAACCAATGCAAGAGAAAGTATTAAAGCAACTTATGATCTAAAGTCATTGGAAAAGCTATTTCAAGAAATCAATGCTAACCGATAACATTCGGTCACGGTCACATAAGCAACAGGAAGCTGTGAAAGTATTCTGAAAATGACTGTTTTTTGATGATGGCGCAAAAAAACGCACTTCATCCGCCTTAGTGTGTCCTGACAGCAATTCCCGTTTTAGCAAAAAAATCCATGTACAAGAGAATACTATAGTAGGATTACTCAATAATTATGTTTTCATAGATATTAAGTATATGATTTAATATATTTTTTATTATAAAAATCCAGTAATCAGACTATAACGTGTGTAAAGGTTACTCTGTATTGCAGACACAGTATCCTCTTCCCAGAATAAATTAAGGGAAAAGAGGGAGAAATTATATTTTGACGCACTACAGAAAGATTTAGAAAAAAGGTAGTGGTGCATACAGGATGATATTTATGCTTGGAAGCCGCGTTCTATCGTGACAAAACCATTCTTATTGCACCACTACCTAATTTAAATATTGCTCCAAAACTGGCTGGGTTAGGTTGAGTTGTAGACATGTTCATTCTTATAAAACCACTACCACCGCGCCGTCACCGCCATTATGCAATCCCCAAATATCGCATTGATGTTTATCACGGGTTTTCTTTTTCGTTCTTTCGCGCCGCGTCACGGTCATTCAGTCAGTAAGATGCAAATCACTCAATTTATAGTAGGATTACTCAATAATTATATTTTTATAATTATTAAGCATATGATTTTATATATCTTTTATTTTAAATATTCAGTAATCCGACTATACTTACTATCTTAGAAAAGACTCAAAAACATATGAAAATAATTCCAAAATCCATTAGACTTGTTGCGACATAAATCCAGTAAAAATGCGGAGTTCGAGAATATAACTGACTCCAAATTTTTCAGATTTCAGCTAAGCCATTGATTTTTCATAGTCATCAAGCCAAAGCACTTTTTATAAGACATTGATTTTTCTTGTTTTATAGGCGCAACAAGTCTAATGAAAAACTGACTTCCTCTTCTCCAATACTTATTTATAAATACTTTTCACTCAAAACTTCCAGCAAAATTTCTTTATCGGTCTTAGTGGTCTGCACATAGTGGTATTCAGCCCCTAACGCCTTTTGTGTTTGAATTAAGTCTATGTTTAATTCATCAGCAAACGGGACGGATACTAGCGCATTGGTGGGTAATGGGCAAGCTAATATTGTTTCGTGACTGGGTATCATAATTCTCGATTAAAAGTCAAGTTTGTTGTTCATCGTTGTTCATCATTTCATGCTGTGTTTATTGGAACGAGGCAAGGCAATAAGGAAAATAAGCAAATTTCTACATTTTTACAACATAACTCATCAATCTTCCGCAAACATCTCATCTAAATTTTCCGCGGTCAACAACACTTCTGCCCAACTCATCAGTTGCTGAGTATCCGCCTGAATAATTTTTTCTTCAACAGAGACAGGAATAGTGCCAAATTTCGCCATGAGCTGGCGGCGTAAAATAACCGCCTGACCGTCGTGCATTCCCTGCTGCATCCCTTGCTGCATTCCCTGCTGTAAAATTGCCTGATAACTGGGTAAATCACTTAATTTGAGTGTACTTAACATGGTTTTTTCCTCGTATACCAGGTGTTGCAAATCACGATTGCTGGAAAGTATTTCTAACATTTCCAGATAATTATGTAACTGGCGGGTATCATTTTGCAACAGATATTGTAGGCGCTGGACAATCGTGCGCACCACTTCACGCGGCGGTTTGCCTTTAAAGTCACATAAAATCGCCAGAATCAGTGCATCTGGCGTGGGCTGTTGGAGAAATTGACTGCAATCAAGCGTTTGCATGTTGATAAGGTGATAGTGGTAGCGCCAGCCATCATTTTCCACATGATCCGCCATTCGCAACGGCGGTTTGCCAATGTATAGTCGGATTACTGAATCTTTAAAATAAAAGATATATAAAATCATATGTTTAATAATTATAAAAATATAATTATTGAGTAATCCTACTATAAATAGGTACGCCGATAAAAGGCAAATCCAGATCGTAAAGTCCCAGTTTGCCGGCAAAACGCAGATCGCCACCGGCACTTTTGATAATGATGGTGGTTTTTTCTTCCAACACTGAGCCGATAATGCCCTCGCCTGGTCCATATCTGACTTCGCCAGGCGGCATTTTGCCACCCGCGTAGGCGGCGCTGAGGCGCAATTCTCCGTCAAAGCCCAGCAAAGTCACTACGCCGTACTGCATTTCCGCGTACTTGTGCAGTTTTTGCAGCACCCCATCCAGGGCACTTTGCAGGTCAAGCGAGCGATTCAATACTTTGCCCACTTCAAATAGGGCTTCAAGTTCGTATTCAATCAGTTCTGCGCGGGTTTGCATGGTATAGCTAATCACCTTATTAGAGTGAACTGGCGGGATGAATGGGGAGACGCACAATAAAACGCGCTCCTTGATGATAATGGAGATCGAGATCAAGAGTGCCAGCATGGCTATTGACGATCTCTTGAGCGCGGGTTAAGCCTAGACCATTACCTCCATATTGGTGGCTTTTGTTACTAAAAAAGGGTTCAAAAATACGAAATCTGAGTTCATCGGGAATGCCGGGTCCCGTGTCGCTGATTTCTGCACACAGGCTTTCGTCCTGGATACGGGTGTGAATACTCAATAGCGGCGAACGCTGTTTGCGGTTAGTACACATGGCATCAATGGCGTTATCAATTAAGTGCTTAAATAAACTGCGTAAATCACCTTCCAAGCCATTAATGGAGGGGTGGCCAACCCACCACTATGCCTTCAGACAACAGACGTTCAGTGCTTAAAATGAGCACATCACGCAGTAAATCATTCAAATTAACCGGTGAGAATGCTTGGGGTTTTTGTGGGGGCACGCTGTAACCTAGGGTTTCCAGTGCCGTTTGTCCTGCGTGCAAAGCGGTTTTGAGCAAGTCTTGTAAGGGATCGGCGGGTTTTCCGGCATTGCGGCGTTCCAGCAAACCCAGCGCGGCTTCCAGCATATTAAAGGGCACTTGGAATTGATGAATGGCGCCACGCAGGCTTTCGCGTAAACTGTCCGCCACTTCGTTTTCTGCCATCATGGCGCGTAAGGCATTGATGCGCACGGCTTCTTGCTGCTTTTTTAGGTCTGTAATATCTTTGGCAACCAGCAACAAATGCGTGCGTTGATTGCCGTCAAAAAAGGCTTCTGCTTCTGAGGCTTTGACGTTAATCCAAATGCCTGAACAGCTAAACCAGCGCACTATACCTGGCTGGCAGCATTCCACCTGCACTTCCTGAATATCCATGCGCCCGCCGTTATTTTTCAAGCTAAGCCAGCGCGTACCGATGCGTTGGCGCAAATGCTCCAAAAATACCAGGGCTGGCTCATTTTCTGGCGAATGTTGAATGAGTTTTTGGTACTCATGATTAGCCAGCACCAGTTGTTCGTTTTCATCCAGCAAGGCAATCACCACAGGCGCAGTATCTACAACGGATTCAATCAGTTGCTTTTGTGACTGAACTTGCTGCTGTAGCCGATGAAAATCGGTAATGTCGCGGTGCATTCCTAGGTAATAGGCGGTCTTGCCATCGTTATCCAGCACGGGCGCTATGGTCATTTCTGCCAAATAACGCTCACCATCCTTGCGCCGATTGACCAATACCCCAGTCCAGGATTTTTGCTGCAACAAGCGCCCCCACAGGGTCTTGTAGATAATTGACGGGGTTTTTTTATCCGACAAAATGGATTCGTTGTGCCCGACCAGTTCGCCGACGCTGTAGCCCGTCACGCGCTCAAAAGCTGCATTGGCATACAAAATACAGGCATTCAAGTCGGTGATGGAAATCGCTACTTCGGATTGTTCAACGATTTCGTTAAACAAACTGGGGGTAGCAGGGGAGCGGCGGTGGCTTTTTGTGCTTCCATAAAATGCGCCTCATGGCTTAATCTTCGTCATCATCATTATCGTCGTCTTGATCACGACGTTTTACCGTGTTGGGATCAGCAATCAAAGCGCGGTAAATTTCCACTCGATCATGTTCTTGCAGCACGGCATTCAGTTTGGAAAGCTTGCCATAAATCCCCACTTTCTGCTGATCCAAATCTAATTCTGGGATTTTTTCCAAAATACCAGAACGCTCAATGGCTTCGCGGACAGTGCTCCCTTCTGGCACATCTAAACGCAACCAGAGTTGGCGCCGCGGATCGGCGTAAGCGACTCCTATGTTCATGAATAATTTCTCCTAATGACTCAATCAAGCGGTGCGCATGTCTAAGAGGGGCTGTTCTGTGACTTGCGCTTTAGCTTTTTGCTGGGCGCGTTGGTCTAACACCTGTTTGCCTGCCATCAAAAAGCCCATTACCAGGAACCCGCCAGGCGGCAAAATCATGATCAAATAGCCGCGATAATCTTGAATCAGGGTTAATTCCATAAAGCCAAAGGCATCCCCTAGCAGCAACGAAGCGTTGGCAAACAAAGTGCCGCTACCGATAATTTCTCGAATTGCGCCTAACACCACCAAAACAATAACAAAACCTAAGCCCATCATTAAACCATCCAGGGCAGCAAGATTGACCGGATGGCGTGAAGCAAAGGCTTCAGCACGCCCCAGAATGAAGCAATTGGTTACAATCAGCGGGATAAATAAGCCCAGCACCTTATATAAATCATGTAAAAAAGCATTAATACTCATATCCACAACGGTCACGGTCGCCGCAATCAGCAAAATAAACACTGGAATTCGCACTTCGGGCGTCACTATGTCTCGCACCAGAGAAATAATCACGTTAGTCCCTACCAGCACTACCAGCGTTGCCAGCCCCATACCCAAGCCATTGGTGGCGCTTGTTGTCACTGCCAAGCTTTGACACAGTGCTAAACCTTGCACTAATACCGTATTGTTATCCCATAAACCTTGACGCATCAAAGTTTTATAATTCATTTCCATGTTGATTACCTCGCTTAAAGGGAAGGTTTAGCGGTTATAGCTAGGCGCTGTGACGGGTTGCGCAACAGATTCTTGCATTTTCGGCTGCGGTAGCGGTTTTTGCAGAATTTCCGTTTTATGTGCGGCAAAAAAATCCAAGCCTTGTTTAACCGCTTTTACATAAGCACGGGGGTAATGGTCGCGCCAGTAAATTGATCAAACTGTCCGCCATCTTTTTTCACCGCCCAACCACTTTCGCTGGGATCAGTTAAAGATTTACCGTTAAAACTCAGCACCCAAGGATTTTTAGCTAATTCGATTTTGTCGCCTAATCCGGGCGTTTCTGCATGTTCTAAGGTGCGCACGCCAAGAATAGCACCGTGTCCAACCCTATGAGCACGCGCAAGGTACTGCAATAACCAGGTTCCGACATTTCATAAGCAACTGCGCTCACTTGCCCGTCTTTGCGGGCAATAAACAAGGTTATTGGCTTGCCATCGGGCATATTGATAAGCAGGGTTTCGTCTAACAAATTACCCTCATAATAGTTATCGGGAATCACCTGCATGAGCGATTACCGCTGTTCTTCGGCTTTCGCAAACTCAATTGCTTGACGGGTTTCCACATGCGCAATGACCAAAGCCGCGCCGCACAGAAAACCAATACCGCCCAGCAACATGCCGTGATAGGACAAGCGGTTGCGGTAAGAAGGGTTTTTAGAAGCCGTTTTTTGCAGTGCCATCGCAGTTACTCCTGAGCCTTAGCAGGCTGTTTTTCTGCCCGTGTTTTCAATGGTTTACCCTTAAAATCCCGTCCGTAAATGCGGGGTCTGAGATAATGATCAATCAGCGGCGCGACAGCGTTCATAAGCAGCACCGCAAAACCGACGCCTTCTGGAAATGAACCCCAAGTGCGGATGAGAAATTCCACCAATCCGATACCAACGCCAAAAACGATGCGTCCCATATTGGAACTGGGTGCGGTGACTGGATCGGTTGCAATAAAGAACGCCACCAACAGGGTGCCACCATTAAACCAGTGAAACAGCACGCTGGTGTAACGGTCGCCGTCGTAGAAGCTAAAGCTGGTGGACAGCAGCAACACTGTGGTCAGCACGGCAAGCGGAATATGCCAAGTAATGACGCGCCGATACAGCATGTAAAGACCGCCCAGCAACAGCAACAGTGATGAAGTCCCCCCCCCAAGCTGCCCGCCCGCCCGCCTAAAATTGAAGGTAAGTGTGTGTAATCACGCAAGATTTCTGGCACGCTGTGATGTAGCGTCATTTCGGTTTTCACATGTCCCAACCAGGTTGTGCCGGATAAAGCATCAAAATGCGCCTGACCACCGCCGGCAAAGGTAATAGACAGGGATTCTAAAAAACCCGGTGCTTGCGCAGAAAATAAGGGCGCAGGCACAATCCAGGTGGTCATTTCCAGCGGGAACGCAACCAGCAGCATCACCCGCGCTAACATAGCGGGATTAAACAGGTTTTGCCCGATACCGCCAAACAAGTGCTTGCCAATCACAATGGCGAAACTTACGCCCACCACCGGAATCCACCAGGGCGCCCAGGGCGGTAGCGTCAGCGCAATCAAGAGTCCCGTCAAAATCGCCGAGCCGTCTTGCAAAAATAACTTGATTGGCTTGCCAAAAATGTGCAGGCAAGCGGCTTCTGTCAACAAAGCCGTAGCGATACTCAAAAAAACCAGGTTAAACGCTGGAAAACCAAAGAGATACACGCCAAACACACTGGCCGGCAAGACCGCCAGAATGACTTGGCGCATGACCCAGGGAACAGAGGTTGGCGCATGAATATGAGGGCTACTGATAAGAGTGCTGTGCATGGGAATGTGCCTATCAAGGAAAACGCTGTGGCGGTTTTCAAGGCATTCCCCGTGCCTGTTTTTATTATATTAAAAATCAATTTGTTACAAAAACAAACCAGGATATTGTTGGCTATCCGACAAACGGCGAAAGCCAAAAAAAATGCCTTCGTCGTAAAAACAACAAAGGCATTTTAGCTGAAGAAAAAAACTTTTAGCGCAAGCTGATCACCGCCCAGCCGCGTTGCAGAGCCAGTGAACGCAAGGTGTCATCAGGATCAACAGCCACCGGATGCGTTACCTGTTCGAGCAAGGGTATATCGTTGTGCGAATCGCTATAAAACCAGCTTTCTGCCGCCTGCCAATCAAATCCTTGCTGCGCAGCCCACAAATGGAGGCGCTTGACTTTGCCTTCCGCATAACTGGGGATGCCAGTTAATTCGCCCGTGTAGCGCCCATTCACCTGTTCTGGTTCTGTCGCAATCAAATTATCAATCCCCAACAGCTCGGCGATAGGCTCGCTCACAAAGCGGTTAGTCGCGGTGATAATCAGCAAGAGTGCGCCAGCGGCGCGATGTTTTTCAATTAAATCAAAGCTATGGATGGCAATCATGGGCTTGATTGTGCGCTCGACATAGTCCGCCCGCCACGCCAACACCTCCTCCAAGGGATGCTCAATCAACACTCTCAGTTGAAATTTCTGGTAGGCGTAAATGTCCAGGCAACCCTGCAAATAATCCTGATAAAAGCCGGCATGGGCTGCGCCGTATTGCTGTGCGTCATACAGCCCTCGTGCCACCAGGTAGTGCCCCCAGCCCAGATCGCTGTCACCCGCAAGCAGGGTATTGTCTAAGTCAAAAATAGCTAATTTCATACGGGATTAAGCTCGCTAAAAAAACCGCTCAGGCATCATATTTGCTGAATCAAGGTATCAACCAAGAGGAATGAAAACCATGTCAGCCTGCATTCACCCCGATCATATCAAAGACATTCCCGGCATATCCAAAAACCTGCCAACTGCCTCGTTTGCAGAACTATGCCCTCCCGTCATCAAACTGACCACCAATTTTGAAATCACCGCTAACCTAACGGCTGAAATAGCCTTAATGGACGCAGTGAGAAAACAGGAAGATTATATGGAATTACCTGATGCTTCGGCGAAAAAAGCCTACTTAATTGGACAAATGGATGGCAACATGCTCAATCTACGCTTGACTCGTGCAATTCATAGTCAAGCGCCAGTGGATATTGAACACTTGCTGCCAGATATTGAAAGCAAATCCATTCACTACAAACAAGGATTGAAAAATTTTGTATTGAGCAAAACTTTTCCCTTAGCATTAAAATTATTTTATGAATCCCCGCGCAGTCGTAAAGAACGCATCGCCTTCATGAATACCGTATTAGACAAACTCCGTTAAAAAACGCCATCTTCCCTGATGGCATTTCTTGCTGCTACATTTTTTGCAGTTCTACATTCGCTTTCTTAGCATTCTTACCTTGTCGTGTATCCACCTCGTGAATTAAATCACGCTTTTCTCCCGCCGCTATCTGCGTAGTAAATTCAACTGTTTGATAGTCATACAACTGAGCTGGAAATGCACTGCGAAATAATACATCTCCGCCATAACTGCGACGTACTTCTACCTCAATGGCTTTAGCTGTATAATTGCGAATGCGTTGAGCATACAAAGCATGTTCATCCCAGCCCGCCACGCTGCTATTGCTGTCTAATTGAACACCCCCGCCTAACTTGCGATACACTTCAATTCCATTTAATTTAAATAAAATGTCATCGCGCCAGGCTTTCAATTGTACCAATTCAAAAATGACCGACGGGTCTGCACCCAAATTTAATTCTAACTTATCCCCAATCGGTACATACTGAATACTTTGCTCGGCTAAAAAGCTTAAGCTTTCATTGGCATTGCTGCGAAATACGCGCACCATACCATCAGGCAAGGGCGTGTCGCCTAACTTAGAATCCTTGTCATTACGCAGCAAATACAAGCGTACTAATTCATCCCCATATTCTTCTGGGCGATAACGATACTGAATACTGAAAGGCACTTCATCCGCCTTAAAACTGCGCAAACGCTTTGACCAACCATGCGGAATAGTTTCAGTCCCCTCAATGGTATACAAAAAATATTCGCTTAAACTTTCTTTAGCCACTGCTTTAGGTTGTGACGTTGCATAATCTGCTGACATAGCCATCATTGGCGCACTCTCTGCTGCTAAATCTAAAGATTCATCCATTCGGCGCATTTTCTGTTGCACAGCTGGTATGCGTCCGTCTACTTGCGGCATTGGTGTTTGAGCAAGTTGCGCAATTTCTTCCACTAAATTAATAGTACCCACCACTAACCGCACTTGTGCATTTTCATAATCTTCACCTGAATTATTGGTAACGCGCACAAAACTTTCTAATTGCATCTGAGTTTCTGCTGGATTCGTAATGGCGGTATAGTCGGCTTGCCAATGAATACCTGAAGTGAAATAACTGATTTCAATTTGAATACTACCAGCATATTCGCTTTGTACTTGCCAATAGAGCATTTGTGGTTTGTCGTGTGGAAAAGTAGTATCCAACAAGGCGAGTTGATCTGTTTGCGATAAGAAACGCAGCTCTACTGAAGTCGGATCAATCAGCGTATTTGCCCAAGAAAATTGCAAAGGATTTAAACCCTTACGCACGCTGACCGTACGCAAATCACGCACTAGAGTTAAATCTTCACCATTATAAATAGTCAGTTGTACTGATTCTCGCGGCGGTACGGTAGACAAATCAATATTGTTAGCCATTGTACTTAAGCTGGCAACAAACAGCACCACCCCTAACAGCGCGCACAAACTGAATAGGGATTTCTGTACTTTAAGTGTACTCATGAGCATCTAACTCCATGTGCTAAAATGTCAAATAAGAGAGTAAAGGATAAAACACTGAAAAAATGCAACTGAGTTACTTTTATTCATCTAAAATTGCAATAAAATAAACAGGTGCAAGCTTAAACAACCAATTACCTTTGCTTCGACTATGCTCAGCACAAGTCTTGGCTTGTTCTCGAATCGGAAAAGTGGCGTAATACACTGAGCGATCTTTGAAATAATTCATTTTGGCTTTCTGCATTTCCACAATGAAGCGTTCGCCAGTGGTGCTGAGGCAATGAATATCAAAAATCGCTTTGCGTTCTAAGGGAATATCTGGCAATTGTTCGCTGTTTTTGAAATGTAATTCAGCGATTTGATGCTGTGGTGGCAAAAGCTGATTGAGGAAATCGGTCAATAAATCTTTATTGGCTTCTTCTTCAAACAGCTTCTTAAAACCGAAATCAGTGTAAGGATTAAGATATTTTGACATACGCGCACAAGCCTCAATCAATTCCACTCATTTTTGAATAGCAAAGCTAATTCAAAAACTTGCGGTTTAGCTTCGCCACCGGTCAAGTGTGGAGGCAGCGGCACATGAAACACCAGTTTATCAAAGCTGCTCAGTTGTTTATCTGGTTGAGCGGGTAGGGTGGTTTCTTTAAGCAACTCCCATTCAACTTCTCTTTCATTATAACCGCGCAACTGGTCGCGTAGGTGACGCAGATTTTCTACTATGTCTAGGGTCACGCTGTCGGTTTTGAAATTTTCGACTTCGTATTTAATCACCACTGTGTGATTAAAGAGGTTACCGGCGATGCGCTGCTGTTCGCTGTGTGCGATGGTGCGTTTGACCACTAGGTCTTGGGCGGTGCCAAGAAAGAGCTTGAGTTTGTCGTCTAAGGGGGTGAATGCGCCCCAATCTTCTCCGACAAAGGCGCTGCTGCCTTGGCTATCTTGTTGAAAAATACGCATTTTTCCGTCTGGGAGTGCAAATTGTCCGAGTTGATGTGCAGCGTCGTTGTGTAACACATAGTGCATGGGGATATTCAACTTTTTCTGGGCTTCATTTAAGTAGCCGTATTCTTGTTCGTCGGCGGTGTAGGTTTTTTCTAGCAGCACTTGGGAGAAATTGGCTAGGCGCAGTTTTTTGTTTTGGTTAATACCGAGATCGGTCTGTAGGGGTTGGGCGATGCCAGCCCAGATTTGAGCGCCGTTGAATTGCTCATTTGCACGGTTTTCGATACTCAGGTCGGTGGAGAGTTGCAGGGTTTTTTCGTCGCTGGCGGTCAGTGCTCGATAGCTGAAAGTTTTATCCAGATTATGCAGTACATAGCTGATGCGCACTCGCGCTGCACCGGCTTGTTTGGCGCCTATTTGCCAGACGAGTGCTTGTTCGTTAGGCGGATAGCTGACGGAGAGCACTTGCACTGCGTCGCCAGTGGGTTCTAGCACGCGAAAGACGATGCTGTCGGGATCAATGGAGGTGTTTGCCCAAGCGAAATCTACTTGGTTTTCGCCAGGCAACAGGGGCACATAGCGTTCTTCCTCGATTAGCGTTGCATGTACCTGATCTAGCTGAATTTCTACCCGTTCTCGTAGGGGCAAGGTGATGAGTTTGATGCGTGCCCACACTTCTAAGGGCGCACAGAGGGCGGGCAGTAAAACCAGCGCGGTATAAACATTTTTTCGCAACATAAGGTGTAGACTCCTGTTTTGAGTGTTAGCTTGCGGGGTTTGGATAAAAAGCGCGGGGGCTGTGCGGTTGACGCTCTGCGCTGGTTTTGGCATCTTAAGCCAGTAATTTGATTTTCTTTTAAGCCCTGACACGGAAAAATTCATGGCAACTTATGTTATCGGCGACATCCAAGGCTGTTATACACAATTGCAACAATTGCTGGAAAAAATCCAATTTGATCCCGCACAAGATGCGCTTTGGTCGGTGGGCGATCTGGTTAATCGCGGCGCAGATTCGCTGAATACTTTGCGCTTTTTTAAGGGCTTGGGCAAGTCTGCCAAGGTGGTATTGGGCAATCATGACATGCACTTATTGGCAGTGGCGCACGGTAATCGTGAGCGTTATAAACCAGAGAAAGATACGCTGGAAGCGGTGCTGAAAGCTGAGGCTCGGGCGGAATTGATTGACTGGCTGCGGCAGCGTCCGCTGTTGCATTATGATGCCCAACAGCAAATGCTCATGATTCACGCGGGTTTGCCGCCGCAATGGGATTTAGCCACCGCACAAGCCTGTGCGCAAGAAGTGGAAAATACTCTGCGCAACGAAGATAAAAGCACGGCTTTTTTCAAAGAAATGTATGGTACAGACGAGAAAATCTGGTCGCCGAGCTTAAAAGGCATGGCGCGTTTGCGTTTTATTAATAGTTGCTTTACGCAACTGCGCTATTGCACTGTGAAAGGCAAGCTGTTGATGAAAAACAAAAGCAGTCCTACGCAGCTCATGGGTTCAGCAGAAGCGATGCCTTGGTTTAGCCATCCGCAACGCGCCACCCGCGACACCAGTATTGTGTTTGGGCATTGGGCGACCTTGGGCTATTACGCGGGCAATAATGTCTACGGTTTGGACAGTGGTTGCGTGTGGGGTGGACGCTTGACGGCGTTGCGCTTAGAAGATAAACAGTTGTTTCAAGTACAGTGCCCGCAAACGCAAAATCCGCTGGACTGGGGATAACGTCAAGAAAAGCGGTGTAATTTGCTGAAATTTAACATTTTTTAGGAGAATAGTTGCGATGAATGAAAACAAACACTGCCGTTTATTGATTTTAGGTTCAGGTCCAGCAGGTTATACAGCAGCCGTCTATGCTGCCCGCGCTAATCTCAAACCAGTGCTGATTACCGGCATGGAACAAGGCGGTCAACTGACGACCACGACGGAAGTGGATAATTGGCCTGGCGACCACGCGGGCGTGCAGGGGACAGAACTTATGGAGCGGATGCGTAAACACGCGGAACGCTTTGAAGCGGAAATCATTTTTGATCACATCAATGCAGTAGATTTAAGCAGTCGTCCTTTCAAGTTAGGCGGCGATTATGGGCACTACACTTGTGACGCGCTGATTATTGCCACCGGTGCTTCTGCCAAATATTTGGGTTTAGCTTCCGAGCAAGCTTTTAAAGGCAAGGGCGTTTCTGCGTGCGCGACCTGCGACGGATTTTTTTATAGAAATCAAAAAGTTGCGGTGATTGGCGGCGGCAATACGGCGGTCGAAGAAGCCCTGTATTTATCCAATATCGCCAGCGAAGTGCTGGTGGTGCATCGCCGCGATCAGTTTCGTTCAGAAAAAATACTGGCAAATCAATTGATTGAAAAATCAAAATCAGGCAATGTCAAAATTGCTTGGCATCATGTGTTAGACGAGGTGCTGGGCGACAACACCGGCGTGACCGGTATTCGCATCAAGCAAGTGGACAGCGGAGAAACCCAAGAAGTGGCGCTGACGGGTGTGTTCATCGCCATAGGTCATCAGCCCAATACGCAGATTTTTACCGGGCAATTGGCGATGCACAACGGCTACATTAGGGTGCAGAGTGGCACTGAAGGCAACGCCACTGCTACCAGCGTGCCGGGCGTGTTTGCTGCGGGTGACGTGTGCGATCAGGTCTATCGTCAAGCCATTACCTCGGCTGGCTCTGGCTGCATGGCGGCACTGGACGCGGAAAAATATTTGGATGCGCTGGCTTTTAGCTAACTCCATTGTTCCATATTGAGTGACCGACTTTTGGCTTTATTTTTGAAAATTCCGACGATTTTATAGTCGGATTACTGAATCTTTAAAATAAAAGATATATAAAATCATATGCTTAATAATTATAAAAATATAATTATTGAGTAATCCTACTATACTTAACTACAGGTGAACCTGCATGACCACTGCACAGCAATCTAGTTCCGCTTCTGCAAGCTCAACCGCGTTAGCGGCACAGAGCGCCGATGAAAAAACCCCAAAGACATTGCCGCAAGCAGCACTGGTTTTACCTGCTGCGGAAACATCGCCGCTGATAGAACTTCCCAGCGACACCCGCGAGTATGACTTGGATGCGCCTTTTTTGTACCTTAACCGTGAACTTACTTGGCTGAGTTTTAATCAGCGCGTGCTGCACGAGGCGGAAGACCTGCGTACTCCGCTGATGGAACGCTTGAAATTCATTGCCATTGTCAGCGGCAATTTAGACGAATTTTTTATGAAACGCATCGGCGGCTTAAAACAGCAAGTCGGCGCGGGGATTCGCAAGCTTACGGTAGACGGACGCACGCCGCAGCAGCAAATTGATGTCTGTTGCCAGTTTGTGCAGGCATTGGAAAACAAAAAGCAGGCGTTGCTGCAAGAAATTATCGCGCTGATGCGTGAAGAAGCGATTGATGTGGTCAAGCACCAAGACCTCACTACCGAACAGCAACAAAGCCTGCGCAATTATTATCTGGAAAATATTTATCCGTTGCTAACGCCGCAAGGCATTGATCCAGCGCATCCTTTTCCCTTTATTTCCAATTTATCCATGAATTTGTTGGTCACCCTGCAAATGTCAGATGACCCTTACCCAACGCCAACCTTGGCGCGAGTAAAAGTCCCTACGGGCGCTGGTATACCGCGTTTTCTGCGCGTATCTAGCGAAGAGCAGCGTTTTGTTGCGCTGGAAGAAGTGATGTCGCATAACCTCGATTTGCTGTTTCCGGGCATGGATGTGGTGTCTTGTGAATTGTTCCGCGTCACACGCAATGCCAACACAGAACACGACGAAGAACGCGCTGATGACCTGATGAGCATGATCGAATCCGAATTGCGGGATCGCAAATTCGCGCCCATTGTGCGCCTGGAAGTCGCCAGCGATATGTCATTGGTACATCGCGGCATGTTGGCAGCAGAGTTGAGCTTAAATGAAAATGCCGATGTATTTGAAGTGTCCGACATGATGGGTATGAAGGACTTTTTTGAATTAGTGGGTTTGAAAGGCAAAAGCGAAAGTCTGCACGACCAACCGCATCAGGCAGCGGATCATCCCAAATTACAAGACGCGCCTAATATTTTTCACGCCATCCGCGAAAACGGCACCATTTTGCTGCACCATCCCTACCAATCTTTCACTAATTCGGTTGAGCGTTTTCTACGCGAAGCAGCGCGTGACCCCAAAGTGCGGGCAATTAAAATGACCCTGTACCGCACTTCCAGCGACACCAAAATCATTGATTACCTGATTCAAGCCGCGCTCAATGGCAAACAGGTCGCAGTGGTAGTCGAACTCAAAGCGCGTTTCGACGAAGCTGCCAACATCCGCTGGGCAAGCCGCATGGAAGAAGCGGGTATTCACGTCACCTACGGCGTAGTCGGCTTAAAAACCCATTCCAAAGTGGTTTTAGTGGTGCGCCAAGATTTCAGCTACAACAAAATCCAACGCTACGCCCACATAGGCACCGGCAACTACCACGCAGGCACGGCGCGGATGTATGCTGATCTGGGTATTCTCACTTGTAACGAAGACATAGGCGCGGATTTAACCCAGTTATTCAACTACTTAACCACAGGTTGGAATCCCAAACGGCATTACCGCAAAATCCTGCCTTCGCCTAAAATCCTGAAAGACGCGCTGCTGCACAAAATTGACCGCGAAATTGCCCTGGTTAAAGACGGCAAAGCCGGCTTAATTCAGTTCAAAATAAATGCGTTAGAAGATATAGACGTGACTCGTGCGCTGTACCGTGCCGCCCGTGCCGGGGTGAAAATAGAGCTGATTGTGCGCGACACCTGCCGCTTCCGTCCTGGGCTGCCGAACTTAACGGAAAACGCCCGCGTCATCAGCATTGTCGGGCGCTTTTTGGAACACGCGCGCATTTACTATTTCCACAACGATGGTCAAGAAGAGTATTTCATCGGCTCGGCGGACGCCATGACGCGCAACCTGGAAAGCCGCGTGGAAGTGGTCACGCCCGTGGAAGACGCTAAATTACGCGAAGAACTGCGCTATGTGTTGGATACGCAACTCAATGATCACCGCACTGCTTGGGAAATGCGGGCTGATGGCAGCTATGTGCAAATGCAGCCTGGCGACGACAAAACCTGTGTTGGTGCGCAAGCGCGCATGATTGCCATGTACGAGCACCGCCACCAGCACGCTGCGCTACTGAACAAACGGCAATTGCAACGAGTCAAACGTAGCAAGCGGAATCTGTAATCGCATTTCAGCAATAAAGATGCTATGCAGACCTGCCAGGTTTTGCAAACCTGGCAGGTCTGCATAGCTGCCGTGCTACTCCGTATCAACACCTTTAAGATGCTGAATTTGCCGTGCTTTGGCGGATTGATGCACCTTTTGCCCAACTTGAGATTTGCCGCCATCTGCTTCACGCAAACACGCAGGGCGCTTAGGCACTTGATTTAACTCAAAATCTTCCAGCAAAGCTTGGCGTGCGTCATGCGCTTCTATAGCCAACACTTCAGTCAATCCTCGATAAAGCCAATCAAACAATTTATCCAGCGCAATTTGATGCGTCTGTCCGCTCTGCGCATACAACCAATCGCTAAACGCCATAAAACGCATAAAGGGCTGCTCACCCAGCAACAGCCGCCTCGCTTGCGGAAAGCGCCCGGAGTTCATGAACAAATCCCAATAACGGGCAAATCGGCTGATGCGCTGCATTTCTTTGAAACTAATGGATTTATTGCTCAATATGGGATAAGGCGGCAACGGGCTATAGCGCATGTCCCAGGCTTGGCTATGGCGACTGATGGGCGCTCCACGCAGACGCTTGAGAATACCGAGTTGAATTTCGTGCGGATTGAGCGCCACTAAGTCATCGAAACCTTGCGCAAAGCTGGCTAAATCTTCTCCAGGCAAACCCGCCAGCAAGTCGGTGTGCAGATGCGCGTGCGTTTGTTCGCGCAGAAAGCGCAGGTTGGCGTTGGTTTTAGCCGTATCTTGCCGACGGCTGATCCGAGCTTGTACGTCGGGGTTAAAGCTTTGGATACCGATTTCAAATTGCAGACTGCCTGGCGGAAATTGTTGAATCAAAGTTTTGAGCGCGTCAGGCAAATTGTCGGGGATGAGTTCAAAGTGCAAAAAAGTCTGTGCGTCCAAGCGTTGCAGAAAAAAGGTGAGGATTTTTGCGCTCTGTTCGGTTTTTAAGTTAAAGGTACGATCCACAAACTTGAAACGCCGCGCACCACGCTCCCAGAGTTTTGCCATTTCCGCTAAAAATCTATATAAATCAAAAGCATAAGCGGTTTTATCTAAGGCAGACAAACAAAATTCACAGCGAAACGGGCAGCCTCTGGAAGCCTCGACATAAATAATCCGCTGCGCTATGTCTTCATCCGTATAGGCATCATAGGGCAAAGCCAGTTCTGCCAGCGGCACAAACTCGGCATGGATGATTTTTTGCGCGGGCGGTTGCTCAGCTAACAGCGCCCGACAGAGTTGCGCGAAGGCTAAATCCGCCGCGCCGGTAATAACATAGTCCGCCCGTTCTGCTAACGACTGTTGCGCGGTTTCAAAGCTCACTTCAGGTCCGCCCAGCACTACTTGCACCTGGGGCGCAATCTGCTTAAGCAGCGCCACTATCTCATTGATTTCTCGTACATTCCAGATGTATGCCCCAAAACCGATAATGCGCGGGTTTAACGCCAGCAATTGTTCGACTATGTCAAGCGGGCGTTGCGCAAGGGTAAATTCCAGAAGACACGCACGCGCCTGCAAATCCCCTAGATTTGCCAGCAAGTAGCGCAGCCCAAAGGCGCTGTGAATGTAACGCACATTCAGGGTGGTCAGCAGTATGTCGGGCATACGAATTTTTCTGATAACTCAATAAAAAAATAGGCTTTTCTTAAGGAAAAGCCTATTTATAAAAGGGATCGCCGTAATGCTTTGCGGGCGGTTCTGCGACCAGCAAAGCAAAGGCGTTTAGCGGGGTAAGATTTCTCTGTTGCGCAGCGACCCGCCCGCTATGCCCAATAAGAGCAGTGATAACAACAACATTGCCCATTCTGACAGCGTCGGTATAGGCGCTGGTGGCTGCGGCGGTACTACCGTACCTGTGCCGCCCGTAGCTGTACCACCAGTACCACCGGTAGCTGTGCCAGTGCGCAGGGTGACCAGGTGATCTTCTACTTCGCCGTCGGGTGCAGGACCTGTCGGGGGCAAGCTAGGTTCTGTGCTACAACGGAAGCGGGCATAGGTGCCTCCTAATTGCGCGGTTTGTGGCACGTTGAAGGTCAGTGCATTCACCCCTGAAGAGGCGGCTAATGTCATCCCTGTCGCTATTTGCTCGCCCACATCGTTCCAATCCCCATCTCGATTGAAATCAATCCAGGCGTTCAAAAAGCACACATTCGGCGTTGGTACTCGTACATTGATAGTACCGGGCTGACCAGGAATCAAATCAGTCACCAGATCAACGCCGTCATCAAAGTCATCTGTGCCACCTGGAACAGTCGTACCACCACCAGGCACAGTCGTTCCACCACCAGGCACAGTCGTACCACCACCAGGCACAGTGGTACCACCGCCAGGCACAGTGGTGCCGCCGCCAGGCACAGTGGTACCACCGCCAGGCACAGTGGTGCCGCCGCCAGGCACAGTCGCACCGCCGGAGACGCTGTTACTTGGATTATCCGGGTCATCCGGGTTCACGCCTGTTCCCAGGAATACGCCCTGTTTCAGCGCGTGCCAAGCCCCACGATCCTGCAAACTCGTTGGATAGGGCGGCGGTGCATCGCCAAAGTCGCCTATGGGTTTGGTTGCAATCACCAGGCGGTAGTCTTCCACTTCGCCGTCGGGTGCGGGTCCTCTTGATCCCAAGCCCCGCTGTGTGCTGCAACGCAAGCGGGCATAGGTGTCTACACCTGCTACAGCGGCGGTGTCTGGTACGCTGAATTCAAGCGTATTGACATTTTGCGGCAAGGCGACATCAGTAAAGATTTGCTCGCCTGCATCCTCAAAGTCACCGTCAGCATTGAAGTCAATCCAACCTTGTAGTAGGCAAGCGCCCGGTTGTGAAACCGCTATATCCACCGAGACAGTACCGCCAGGGGCGAAATTACCACGCGCCGCGACAACACCGTTCGCATCGCTGTTACCCGCCTGGTCGTCGCCGCTGGCTGCCGCGTCAGGGCGTCCGTCATTTTCTGCATCTACACCCGTGCCTAGGTGAATACCAGCAACTACTGTGTGACGTGCGCCATCAGAGCCAACTTTTGTGCCGTAGCTATCAGGTGCGTCACCAAAGTCGTCAATGCCAATAAACATCAGACTGTAATCTTCCACTTCGCCATCAGGCGCTGCACCGCTAGAGCCTAAGTTGGGCTGAGTGCTGCACC
Organism: Thiomargarita sp.; assembly: GCA_020720115.1. Lineage (GTDB taxonomy): Bacteria > Pseudomonadota > Gammaproteobacteria > Beggiatoales > Beggiatoaceae > BB31. Next base: position 23,309 of record DYPD01000009.1, read on the forward strand.
GCAAACGGGCATAAGTGTATGTTCCAGTTTCGACTTCTGCTGGGACGCTGAAGCTGAGTGTATTCAATTTATCCGGCAACGGCTGATTGCGGAAAATTTGCTCACTGCTGTCATTAAAATCACCATCGCTATTGAAGTCCATCCAGCCTTGCAGCAGGCAGGCATTGGGTGCGGATACGGCAACGACTAAAGTGGCTTTTGTGCCTGGGCGCAAATCAGTTAAACCGCTGACTATGCCGTTTTCGTCTGCTGTGCCCACGCTGTCGTCGCCTTGCGCATCCTGCCTTGGCTGCCCATCGTTTTCCGCGTCAACACTGTTGCCTAAGTAAATATCGGGGGTAATAGAATGTTGCGCACCATTGTTGGCTTGCGTGCTGTGATAAGAATCAGGCGCATCACCATAGTCCACTAGGACGGCGTTCTGAATCTCGATTCTATAATCCTCAACTTCACCGTTAGGCGCTTTGCCGCTGTAACTCAAATCCGGCTGAGTGCTGCAACGGAAGCGGGCGTAGCTGCTACCTGCCTTGGCGGTTTCTGGTATCTTGACCGTCAAGGTATTGGTCAAAGCAGGCAACGGCTGATTGCGGAAAATCTGCTCACCACTATCAGCAAAATCACCGTCACCATTGAAGTCCATCCAGGCTTGCAACAAGCACACACCAACTGAAGGCACTGTCACCTGAAGGGTTGCCGTCTGCCCACGAGTCAGATCGCTGGGAAGCTGTACGCCATCTTCATCCGCCAAACCCTGGGCATCATCGCCATTCGCGCCAACACTGGGCTGTCCGTCAGCATCCGCATCCAGACGGCTGCCCAAGTGAACACCAGGAACAATTTCATGCCAAGCGCCATTATTCGCCAGTGTGCTCTGGTAGCTATCGGGTGCATCGCCAAAATCACCTTGAGGATTCAAGCGCAACAGATAATCTTCCACTTCACCGTCGGGTGCGTCGCCAGCAGAACCCAGTCCGGCTTGAGTGCTACAGCGCAAACGGGCGTAAATGTTGGCATCTACCACCGCAGTTGCTGGAATCTTAAAGCTCAAGGGCGTGCGTGTACTCGGCAATGCAGCGTCAGAGAAAATACGCTCGCCACTGTCTGCGAAATCGCCATCGGCATTGAAGTCCATCCAGCCCTGCAACAAGCAGGCATTAGCAACGGGTGTGGCAATGGTCAAAGTCACAGTACCCTCAGGTGACAACAGCCCTTGAATCGCCACAATGCCGTCCTCGTCTTGTTTAGCATTGCGATCATCGCCATCTGCGCCAATGCTGGCTTGACCCTCGTTTTCGGCATCTACGCTTGCACCCAAGTAAATATCTGCTTTTATTAGGTGACGTGCGCCGCCGCTGGCTTTTTGTGTCTTGTAGCTATCAGGCGCGTCGCCGTAGTCAAACAGGCTGCTGTCTAGGACTCTCACTTGATAATCTTCAACTTCGCCATCAGGTGCGTCCCCTTGTGCGGGCAAGTTAGGCACTGTGCTGCAACGGAAGCGGGCTGCGGTTAAGCCAGCTTGCGCTGTGGCGGGTAAGGTCACGGACAAGGTGTTGCTGACCGCTGTTAGACGTTGATTGAGCAAGATTTGCTCTTGGTTATCCGCAAAATCCCCATCGCCGTTGAAGTCCATCCAGGCTTGCAACAAGCACACTTCTGGCGCAGGCACGCTGACTTGCAGAGTAGCTGGCTGTCCGCGCACCCAATCGCCGATAAAGCGTATGCCGTCTTCGTCATCCTGCCCCGCGTTGTCGTCGCCTAACGCATCGCTACTAGGCTGTCCGTCGCTTTCTGCATCTGCGTTATTCCCTAAGTGAATGCCAGATACTAGGGTGTGACGTGCGCCATCGCGTGCAGTTGTAGTGCCGTAGCTGTCTGGCAAATCGCCGTAATCTTTTTGCAATGCCAAGACTACAGGTAAGCGATAGTCTTCGACTTCACCGTCAGGTGCATCACCGGTTGAGGTCAATCCGGCTTGAGTGCTACAACGGGCGCGGGCATAGACAAAGGCTTGGGTAAGAGCGTCTGGCGCACTGAAGTTGTAGACCAGCTCGGTGCTATTAGGCTGCAAATCGGTGATTAAATGCTCACCGCTGTCTGCCCAATCGCCGTCGCCATTGAAGTCCATCCACAGGTTGAATAAGCAGACTTTGGCGGCGGGGAAGCGCAGCGCAACGCTGTTGCTTGTTCCCGCGAATAGGACGCCGTTGCTAAAGACTAAGCCGTCTTCGTCATCCGTGCTGCCCAAGTCATCGCCATCTGCTAACGCTGTGGGCTGACCGTCGCTGTCGCTGTCAACCTGAGCGCCCAGGTGAATGCCGGGTACTAGGATATGACGCGCACCTTGTTCACTGAGGCGGGTCGGATGCCCGGCTGCGTCGCCATAGTCGTAGGCTGTTTGGCTCAGTTGGATGGCATAGTCTTCTACTTCGCCATCTGGCGCAGGTCCCACTGCACCTAAGCTGGGCTGAGTGCTACAACGGAAGCGGGCATAGCTGTCGCCTAAGCTGGCTGTACTGGGTACGTTAATGCGCAAGGTATTGACTGTGCTGGTTAGACTTTGGTTGAGCAGTATTTGTTCGCCTGCGTCGCTAAAGTCGCCATCACGGTTGAAGTCCATCCAGGCATTGAGCAGGCAGATTCCGGCACGGGGGACGTGCACGGTAAGCTCGGCGGCTTGTCCTGGCACAAGCGCACCAATGCTCACGCCGTCTTCATCATCGCGGCTATCGCTATCATCTGCATCAGCACCTGCACTGGGTTGAACATTGGCATTGGGGTCTATCTCATCACCCAAACGAATGCCATCTTTGATGATGTGAGAGGCGCCATTATTGCTGGCGGTGGTGCCGTAGCTATCGGGCGCATCGCCATAATCCAGTGCGGGTGTGATGAGGACGCGGTAGTCTTCGACTTCACCGTCTGGCGCATCGCCAGCAGAACCCAGCCCGGCTTGAGTGCTACACCGTAAGCGAGCATAGGTGTCTACGCCTGTTGCTGCGGTGAGCGGAACATCAAAGCTGACTTGAGTTTGCTGGGTAGGCAGAGCAACGTCGCTAAAGATTTGCTCGCCGTTATCGCTAAAGTCGCCATCAGCATTGAAGTCCATCCAGCCTTGTAACAAACACACATTGGCTGCGGGTGTGGCAATGGTCAGGGTGACTTTGCCACCGGGTGACAGCACGCCAAGACCGCCCACTATGCCATCTTCGTCGGTTTTTTCATGGGTGTCATCGCCATCTGCGCCAACGCTGGCTTGCCCGTCGTTTTCGGCATCTACGCTTGCACCTAAGTAAACGCCTGTTTTTATCAGGTGACGTGCGCCGCTGCTGGCTTTTTGCGTCTTATAGCTGTCGGGCAAGTCGCCGAAGTCATAAGCTTCGCCGACAATCTGAATCGCATAATCTTCCACTTCACCGTCTTTTGCTGCGCCATTGGGCAACAAGCCCGTTTGGGTACTGCAACGGAAGCGGGCATAGCTGCCACCAGCACTGGCATTTTGTGGCACCATGAAGCCCAGATTATTGATTGTTGAAACCAGACGATGATCTGTGAACAGCTGTTCGCCAAGGTCTGCAAAGTCGCCGTCGCCATTGAAATCCATCCAAAGTTGCAAACGGCAGACTTCAGGCGTCGGAATTTGTACTTCAATCTGTGCGAGCTTGCCTTTCTCCAGCGGCGTCAAGAAACGCACGCCGTCTTCGTCATCCGCCGCACCATTGAGGTCATCGCCATTGGCTAAGGCATTGGGTTGACCCTCGGTTTCAGCATCTTCACCAGCGCCCAGATAAATGCCGGTCACTAGGGTATGACGCGCACCATCACTGGCAAGCAGCGTTGCATAGCTGTCGGGCAAGTCGCCGAAATCCAGCGTCAATTGGCTTGCGGGCACAATGTTGACGAGATAATCTTCCACTTCCCCATCCGCTGCTTCACCGGTCTGGCTCAAGCCTGGCGTGGTGCTGCAACGAAAACGTGCGGCTGTTTGTCCGGGCAACGCATTGGCGGGCACTTGTAAGGTCAGCGTATTGCTGAGTGCTGGCAATGCTTGGTTAGTGAAAATTTGCTCACCCGCATCTTGCCAATCCAAATCGCCGTTAAAGTCCATCCAAGCGTTTAACAGACAGACATTCGCCGTTGGCACAGTCACCACCAGCGTTGCCGCCCTGCCTGGCACTAAGTCAGAACTAAAGGTTACGCCGTCTTCGTCGTCGCTGACTGCTACGTCATCGCCGTCTGCTTTGGCGCTGGGCGCTCCGTCTGTTTCCGCATCAATTTCATTCCCCAAGTGAATGCCGGAGCGAATCACATGGCTAGCGCCCTGGTCTGCTTTCAGCGTTGGGTAGCCTGTTGGCGCATCGCCGAAGTCATACACCAAGGCTTGCGCTACTTGCAGCGCATAGTCTTCCACTTCACCATCAGACGCTGCACCGGACGCTGCAAGAGCAGTTTGCGTGCTGCAACGTGCTCGCAGATACAGCAAGTCTTTTGGCAAGGTAGCGGGCAAAGTAACAGTCAGCGTATTCAACAAAGCAGGTAAAGTGCGATCTGCAAACACCTGTTCGCCCGCATCATTCCAATCGCCATCGCCATTGAAATCCATCCAAGCACTGAACAAGCAGACATTTGCCGTCGGTACTTTCACTTCCAAGCCCAGCACAGTGTTGGGCGCAACAGCAGTCGCCCCGCCCGCAAAGGTGAAGCGAATGCCGTCTTCGTCATCCACCCCATTCGTATCGTCACCCACCGCCATCAAATTAGGCTGACCATCGGCATCTGCATCCACACTCGCGCCTAGATAAATACCTGGGATAATCTGGTGTTTAGCCCCATTTTCAGCCGCCAAGGTCGGATGGCTTGCCGCATCACCCAAATCAAACTCCGCCGCTGAGAAAGTAATAGGATAATCCTCCACTTCACCATCGGGCGCTTCGTCACGATAGCTTAAGCCGCTTTGCGTACTGCAACGGAAACGCGCATAGCTGCTGCCTGGTTTAGCAGTGGCAGGCACTTTGACCAGCAAAGCATTGCTCAGCGCAGGTAACGGCATATCTTTAGCGATCTGATTACTGGCTTCACTGAAATTGCCGTTGCCTTCAAAATCCATCCAAGCACTTAAAACACAGGCATTTGCCGTCGGCACGCTAATGGTCAAAGTAGCGGACTGACCAGGAATCAGCGCCGGAATACTCACGCCGTCCTCATCATCATTGCCATCGTTATCATCACCGCCAGCAGTGCTAGAAGACTGACCATCCGCTTCCGCATCCACGCCCTTACCTAAATAAATCCCCGCTTTAAGCAGATGACGTGCGCCACTATGCGCCAGCATGGTTTGATAACTGGTCGGCAAATCGCCAAAATCCTTCGGCACTAAGATAGTCACCTGATAATCCTCGACCTCACCATCAGTCGCATAACCCGTAGGCTGTACTGCCAGAGTGGTCGTGCAGCGGAAACGCGCATAGGTTTTACCCGGCAACGCCGTTATAGGCACATTCAGGCGCAAAGTATTGACCAATGCAGGCAAGGCAGTGTCCTTAAAGATGCGCTCATCAGCATCATTCCAGTCGCCATCCGCATTGAAATCCATCCAAGCCGAAAGTGCGCAAACATTGGCTTGCAGCACTGTCACCTGAATCTGTGCGGGTTTACCTGGCACTAAAGCTTGCAGGAAGGTCACGCCGTCTTCGTCATCATCCGCTCTGGTGTCATCGCCCAAAGCCGCGTCGTCGGGTGCGCCGTTGCGTTCCAAATCCACTTTAGCACCCAGGAATACACCCGCTTTGAACTTATGGTTTGCGCCGTCATCCGCCAACAAAGTGGGGTAAGGTGCGGGCGCGTCACCCAGATCAAGTTCAACCGGCGCATCGAGAATCGTCACCACATGGTCTTCCACTTCACCATCCAGCGCCAAGCCCGTTGACAAATCACCGCCTTGCGTAGAGCAACGGAAACGCGCATAGGTTTCGCCCAGTGAAGCATCGCCCGGAATCGTCACGCTCAGGTTATTCACGCCAGCGGTCAAGGCGCGGTCAGTGAAGATTTGCTCTTTACTATCAAACACGCCGTTTTGGTTGTAATCCACCCACGCATTCAGCTTGCAAGTGCCAACCGCCGCCGCCGTGACTTTCAGCGCACCGCTTAAAGTCCGTTGCCACTGTCCGACAAACTCAACGCCATCTTCGTCATCGGCACAGCCACCCATATTCACGGTAGGCGTAGAACCGCCCGCCGCGCCCGTATCATCTGCTGTCGCGCCCGTATCCTGTTGCGTTCCCGCGTCAGAATCCACACAAGCCCCTAAATAAGGCGCGTTGGTCACACCCAAAATATGCCGTGCGCCATTGTTAGCATCCGTAGTGCTGTAATCCGCCTTGCCATTGCCAGCGGCGGCATCAGGTGCATCGCCGTCATCCGTCGCGGTTAAGCTCGGATCAGGCAAAATTTGAATGCGGTAATCTTCCACCTCACCATCGGCTGCCAAACCGACGGGCGTATCACCGCCCGCCGTAGAGCAACGGAAACGCGCATAGGTATAACCCAACACCGCAGTAGCCGGAATCGTCGGAGTTAAAGCCTGCGTACCGCTGGTCATGTCTCCATTAGTGGCGATTTGCTCACCCGCGTCAAAAGTACCGCTTTGATCATAATCAATCCACGCATTCAGCTTACACGCCGTAGCAGAACTACTGGTCACTGTAATATTCGCAGTTTTACCTTCCACCAACGAAGCCGCAACGAAAGTCACGCCGTCTTCGTCACCGTTAGCCCCGCAAGTCCCATTCACCTTAAGATTGACCGCCCCTGTATAGGCTGTTGCACCATCATCTGCGGTTGCCAGGGTGTTTTGCGCTGTGCCGTTATCCGCATCCGCACAAGCACCCAAATAAGGCGCGTTAGTCACATTGAGCAAATGCGCCGCACCATTATCCTGCGGACGGGTTTGATACTCCGCCGCGACACTGCCTGCGGGTGTACCACTGGCGGACGCAAAACCTGACAGGCTATCGGGCGCATCGCCATAATCCAGAGACTCAATGGGATTTGGCTGAATAATCACCGCGTAATCCTCCACTTCACCGTCAGCGGCATAACCATAAGGCGTATCATTGCCCACACTCGAACAACGGAAACGGGCGTAAGTCGTGCCCAGCGCCAACTCCGTACTGGCAGGCACAGCAACCGACAAATCGTGCGTACCTACTGTCATGGATTGATTAGTCGCAATTTGCTCACTGCCGGCAAAATCCCCGTTACCATTAAAATCAATCCAAGCATTCAGCTTACAAGTACCACCAGTTACCGTGATTTTCAGCGTATTACCAATCGTGGTATTACTCACCAAGGCATACGGGAAAACCACGCCGTCCTCGTCGTTTGTGCAGCTTGTGTTGCTAGAGTCATCTGCTGTTGCGCCAACGCCCTGCAAACTACCGCTATCAACATCCACACAAGCCCCTAAAACAGGCGCATTGAGTACACCCACCTGATGCGAAGCTCCGCCGTCTATTGCAGTCGTGCGATATTTACCGGTCGTCCCGGTGCCTGCACCCGTATCAGACGCATCGCCAAAATCCGCATTCGCTGAAGGCTGAATCAAGACCTGATAATCCTCCACCTCACCATCCGATGCGGGCCCTGTGGGACTATCACCGCCCAACGCCGTCGGCGAACTACAACGGAAACGTGCGTAAGACACGCCCAAAGTCGCTGCTGCGGGAACGGCAATGGTTAAGCCTGAAGTGGAAGCAGCAGGGGCTAAACTGACAGCACCAGCACCCTGAATCACATATTCATCGGTCGTATTTTCAAAAACGCCATTTTGGTTAAAATCTACCCAAGCATGAACCACACAGTTAGTCGCAGGTGAGACATCAACAGAACCCGCTTTAATACTGATACTTGGAGTTGCACCCTGCACCAAACCCGCAGGCAAGGTCACGCCGTCCTCGTCGTCACCAGTATTTGCACAAGTACCGCGAGTACCCGTACCCGTTGCCTTATCCGCATCTGCGGCTAGATTTTGCAAAGTACCACTATCCGCATCCACGCAATCACCCAAATACGGCGCACCCGCAACCAGCGCGTGACTAGCACCATTGTTATCGCGTTGAGTCGCGTAATTACCCACACCGACGCTACCAAGGGTCACATTGGGCGCGTCGCCATAATCCAAGCTATTAGCGACCGCTTGAATAGCGACGCGGTAGTCTTCGATTTCACCATCAGGCGCACCGCCGCTGGGCGACAAATTACCCGCCGTGCTACACCGGAAACGCGCATAGGTCAGCCCGTTTTTCGCATCGGCTGGCACAGTAAAGCTCAAGTCTTTGGTTTCTATGCTCCAAGAAACACTATCAGCAATCTGTTCACCGCTGTCATCCCAATCGTTATCTTGGTTAAAGTCTATCCACGCATCCAACTTACAAGCTGCACCGCTGACCTCAACGCTGACTGTTTGCGCCACACCTGCATACAAGCTGGTGGGAATAGTCACACCGTTTTCATCATCAGGCGTACCCGTCGTGTCATCCCCATCCGCACCTACACTCGGCTGACCGTTGGCTTCGCTGTCAATGCCATCCGCACCCACCGCAGCACCCAAACGCGGACCGACGGGATTAATCGCGTGATACGCGCCAGTATTGGCATTCAACGTAGGATATGTCGCAGGCGCGTCGCCATAATCCAAATTCACCGCACCGGCTATCGTCACCAAATAATCCTCGACTTCACCGTCGGGAATTGCCAACCCATTTGCCGTGCCACCATAAGGCGTTAAACCGCCCGCCGTTGAACAACGGAAACGCGCATAGCTAACGCCGTTACTGATACCGCTACTTGGCACCGTGAAATTGAGATTATTCACACCCACGCTTAAAATTTGCTCGGTGGCAAACACAGTTTCGCTGCTTTCCCATTCGCCATCGCGGTCATAATCAATCCACGCATTCAGCTTACAGGTAGCGGGTACGGTGATTTGAATCGGCAAAATGACAGTATTAAGAGGTGTAGTCGTACTAGCCGTGATAAGCGTCGGCAACACCACGCCGTCTTCGTCGTCGCCGCCCGTGCAAGTGCCTTTCGTGGTCGGTGTACCGCCAGCAGGTACACCCGTATCATCCGTTGTCGCGCCCGTGCCTTGCTGTGTGCCATCATCAGAATCCACACAACTGCCTAAAAACACCGTATCGCTCAAACTGTGATACGCGCCCGCGTCACTGGCTTTGGTTTGATAATCCGCATCCGTCGCGGGTAAGCTTGCAACAGCAAAACCTCTTGCCGCATCCGGCGCATCGCCATAATCCAACGCCACATCTGCTGGATTCTCCATGATAAGCACTTGATAATCTTCCACTTCACCATCGTTGGCTAAACCGGTTGGCGCATCGTCACCGCTGCTTGAACAACGGAAACGGGCGTAAGTGTTGCCCAAGGTCGCGCTGCTTGGGATAGTAATATTCAAAGCGGTATTAGTGCCTTTAGCCGCAGTCGCATTGGTCAGGACTTGCTCGTCAGTGTCCGTAAACACACCGTTTCGATTGAAATCAATCCAGCCATTCACTTTGCAATCCGTCAGTCCGCCGCCTTCTTTCAGCGTAATACTCACAGTGCTGTGGCGAATTAAACCAGTGGGCAAAGTTACGCCGTCTTCGTCGTCGTTGGCTGTTGTGCAGCCCCCAACAGACACGGTTACGGGTGTGCTTAAACCACCCGCCCCGCCCGTATCATCCGCCGTCGCGCCCACACCTTGCTGATCCCCCGTATCCGAATCCACACAAGACCCCAAATAAGGCGCGTTGGTCACACCCAAAATATGCCGTGCGCCGTTATCTGCTGCTCTGGTTTGATAGTCACCAGGCGTTACACCTGAAGCGGCGGTTGTGCCTGAAGTTGCGTCTGGCGCATCGCCGTAATCAGTGGCAGTCAGCAACGGATTGGGCTGAATCTGCACGCGGTAATCTTCCACCTCACCATTGAGCGCAGGACCGACGGGGCTATCGCCACCTTCACCCGTTGCGCCCGTACAACGGAAACGGGCGAAGGTGTAGCCGGTTTTCGCTGTGGTGGGGATGTTGAAATTGAAGTTTTGCGCTCCGCCTACCGTAGTGACAGTCGTAGTCGTGTCAGTCAAGATTTTCTCGCTGGCATCCCACACGCCATCCTGATTGAAATCAATCCAGCCATTCACTTTGCAGTCTGCAATGGTGGCGGTGATGGTCAGTGAGGATTGCGGCGTAGGTGCTGTAATGCCTGCTCCCTGCATCAAATCCACATCATTGAGGTTGGTTACGCCGTCTTCGTCATCATTACCTATGCAAGTGCCTTGTCCTGCACCGCCTGTATTGCTGTCATCCGCCACCGCTGTGCCATCTTGCAAACTGCCGCTATCGGCATCCACACAATCGCCTAAGTAGGGGCCAGTGATGATATGCACTGCGCCATTGTTCGCGTTTAGCGTGGTGTAATCGCCCGGATTAGTACCTGCTGTGCCGTCTGGCGCATCGCCTAAATCGGTTTGCTCAGTATCAGTCTTGGGATAAATCACCACCGCATAGTCTTCGACTTCACCGTCCAATGCTAAGCCCGTCGGTGCATCACCGCCCACGCTAGAACAACGGAAACGGGCGTAAGTCGTGCCGAGTATTGCGTTGGCAGGCACAGCCGTGCTGACATCAACAGCTACACTGTTACCCGTGACACTTTGGTCAGCCGTGCCGATGCGTTCATTCACCAGGTCAAACACACCGTCTTGGTTGTAATCAATCCAAGCGTTCAGCTTACAGGTATCTGTTGCCGAATTATTTTGGCTGCTGCCTTTCACGGGAATATCAACCGTCACGCCGCGCACTAGGTTGACGGGGATAGTCACGCCGTCTTCGTCACCGCTTGCGCCGCAAGCACCGCTGGCGGTGTAAGGCAGGGCGGGTGAGGTTGGCGCATAAGCCGCACCTGTGTCATCAGCGGTCGCTAAACCTGTTGGCGTTGCGCCCTGTGTGCCATCATCTGCGTCCACACAGCTACCCAGACGCACTTTATCAGCCGCATTGGAAATCAAATGCACCGCGCCGTCTTTGGGTTTAGTCGTGTTGTAGTTCCCTTTTGCGGGTGTTGCTGTACCCGTAGTATCAGGCGCGTCGCCGTAATCAGAAGGCGTTAAAGCGGGATTGGGATAAATCACCACCTTGTAGTCCTCCACTTCACCATCAGGCGCAGGACCAAAGGCATCAATACCCGCTTGTGTGGTGCAACGGAAACGGGCGTAAGTCACGCCGGGTTTCGCGCCGCTTGGCACATTTTCAATCGTAATCGTGGTAGCGGCTGTATCAACTGTACCACCTTGGATCAAGATTGCATCAGCAATGATTTTCTCACCGCTATCAAAAATACCGCTTTGGTCAAAATCAATCCACGCACTGAGCTTGCAACTCTTGCCTGTTGCACCGCCACCCGTCACTGTGAGTTTGATTTCCTCGTCTTGTATCAACAGCGCATTGAAAACTACGCCGTCTTCGTCGTCTGTGTCTGCGGTGTCACCATCTGCATTAACATTTGGTACACTATCATCTTCCACATCCCGCGTTGCACCCATAAAAGCATCCGCACCTGTGGCAACATGGCTTGCGCCATTGTTGGCTTGCTGGGTTTGATAGGAATAGGTAGTACCATCATGAGGCGCATCGCCATAATCCAATTGCTGCGAATCGCGGCGCAGGTAAATGCGGTAATCCTCCACTTCACCATCAACGGCTGCACCATCAGGCGACAAACCGCCCGCCGCGCTACAACGGAAACGGGCATAGCTGGTGCTGTTGGCGGCATCGGTTGGAATGAGGAAGGAAATCACATTGGGATTTGAAGCAGAAACCAAGGCTTGACTATTAACTACCTTTTCACCCGTTTCCCAATCACCATTAGCATTGAAGTCCACCCAAGCATCCAGCTTGCAGTCTGCACTGACATTCACTTTAAGCTGTTTAGTTGCCGCTGTTGTGGTATCCACTAGCCATTCAGTGTCGTGCAAAGGTGTAGGCGTTGCGTCATGCAAAAATACGCCGTCTTCGTCATCCGACGTATTGGTATCATCCCCATTCGCCGCTACACCTTGCTGCCCGTCGGTTTCGACATCGCGCAAAGCACCCAAGGTAGCACCGGTTGCCACATGGCGACCACCGCCGTTGGTGGCGGCTGAAGTCACGGGATATTTATAAGTCGTGCCGTCATAGGGCGCATCGCCAAAGTCATAGCCAATCGCGCCAATGGTGACTTTGTAGTCCTCCACTTCACCGTTGGGGATTGTGCCGCTGGCAAAAATACCCGTTGGTGCTAATGGGTCTGTGCCTGTTGAAGTACAACGGAAACGGGCGTAGGTGACAGTGCCGTCAGTCACGCCGTTAGGTGTGGTAAAGCTGAGGAAATGCTCAGGAGGACTGGCGGCTAAATTAGCTGAACCCGTACCATCAAAGATTTGCTCATTGGCAACATCACCCCACACGCCATTGCTGTTAAAGTCAATCCAGCCATACAGACGGCAAGCACCCTGTGTAACGATAGTGACAGGTACAGTGGCTTGCGCACCGCTGGGATTAGATGGGATTTTATTCGGTAGCAATACGCCGTCTTCGTCGCCACCTGCTCCGCAAGTGCCGTGTTTAGTGGTTGGCGTAACTGTTCCTGCTGTATCCGTATTATCAGAATCAGCATCAATGTTTTGCTGTGTGCCATTATCGGCATCTACGCAAGAACCTAGATAAACCGTGCTATCCAAAAGGTGATACGCGCCTAAATCATTGGCTTTGGTTTGGTAATCCGCTGGGCTTCCCACTACCGCACCGCGTTTTGTATCAGGTGCGTCGCCATAATCCAAAGCGAAAACTGCGGGGTTTTCCACCACTTGCGCGCTGTAATCTTCCACTTCACCGTTTTGTGCCAAGCCTGTGGGCGCGTCGCTACCTGCGCTTGAGCAACGGAAGCGGGAGTAGATAATTTTGTTTAACGTGAGGTTGGTCACTGTAGCTACGCTCGGCACAGCCACATTAGTGTTTACAGAACCGCTTGCATTTAGCGTCGTGTCAGCAGTAGCCCATAAGTTTTCGCCAGAGTCACCTAAGTTGCCGTTGCCATCAAAATCCATCCAAGCATTGAGCTTGCAAGCTGTGCCGCCACCCTCTGTCACGGTAATTTGGTTTTCTGCACCGCTGTAGTTACGAATCAAGCCCAGCGGCATGGTTACGCCGTCTTCGTCGTCATTAGTGCAACTTGTGCCAATGCTGACGGGCGTAGTTACACCGCCTGCCGCCGTGCTGTCGTCATTGCCTGCACTGCCTACTGCGCTGGTGCTTAAGCCCGTATCCGAATCCACACAAGCCCCTAAACGCGGTGCGCCTGTGCCGATGATGTGCCGTGCGCCGTCGTTGACAACGCCGCTAATGGCAATCAGCGTGGCATAGTCACCAGTGCCTAGGTTAGTGGATGTATCGGGCAAGTCGCCTAAATCCATTGCGGTTAAGCGTGGGTTGGGTTGGATGTAAACCTGATAATCTTCAACTTCGCCGTTAGAGGCGGTACCTGTGGGATTTTGTCCGCCATCGCTTGCGCCGCTGGTGCAACGGAAACGGGCGAAGGTGAGTCCGGGGGTTGTGCTGTCGGGGATGCTAAAGGTGACAGTCTGCGTACCTGTTACTGATTGATTATTGATAATGCGTTCAGGGCTGCTATTTGACCAAACGCCATTGCGGTCTAAATCAATCCAGCCATATAAATGGCAGGTGGCAGAGGCTTTCACGGTAATTGATGCGACGGGTGTACCGCTGTTACCTGCCCCTTGCATTAAATCCACATCGTTGAGGTTGGTTACGCCGTCTTCGTCGTCATTACCTATGCAAGTGCCTTGTCCTGCGCCTGTATTGCTGTCATCTGCCACCGCTGTGCCATCTTGCAAACTGCCGCTATCGGCATCCACACAATCGCCTAAGTAGGGGCCAGTGATGATATGCACTGCGCCGTTTTGTTTGGCTAAGGTGGTGTAATTGCCCGTTCCTGTAACATCAGAACCATTGGCATTGCTTGAGCCTACACCTGTTGTATCAGGCGCGTCGCCATAGTCCACATTTTCGGAGGGGTTGGGATGGATAACCACCTTGTAGTCTTCCACTTCGCCATCTTTTGCGGCATTGACGGGGCTGTCGCCGCCTAATGTGGAGCAACGGAAACGGGCGTAGGTGGTGCCGATAGCAGCACCTGCTGGTACTGTAACGCTGGCTAAATTAAGTGTATCAGAACTGAGTAAATCCTGATTATCAATGATTTTTTCGCTATCTGTTCCATCGCCAAACACACCATTTTGGTTGTAGTCAATCCACGCATTGAGTTTGCAAGTGCCGGTGCCGCCTGCGGTGACTGTCCAAGAAACCGCATTGCCGCGTACTAGCACATTGGGCGCAACATTGGTGATATTGTCTTTGACACCATCCTCGTCATCGCCCGCTGTAGAACAGGCGGCTGGTTTGGTGATATTGGGACCGCCGGATGCAGCATTGTTGTCATCCCAATCAGCATTTTGCATTTGCGCAAGAATGCCAAAAGTTCCGCTATCCGAATCCACACAACTACCCAACAATGGTTTGCCATCAAGCACTGCGTGAGCGGGTCCAAACTGTGAAACGCGGGTGGTGTAGTTACCTTTAGCCGTGACTTCGGGTAAAGCAGTATCGGCATCCGGCGCATCGCCAAAATCTGTTGCTGTCACAGAGGCTTTGGGGTAAATGCTGATGAGGTAGTCTTCGACTTCGCCGTTGGGTGCGGGGCCGAAATAGTCAATGTCGGGGCGCGTGGCGCAGCGGAAGCGGGCGTAGGTTTTGCCCAGTGCGGTGCTGGTTGGCACTGTGACTTGGTTTGTGCCTGTAGATAAATCTACAGTCATGCTAGTGCCTGTGGTTAATACGTCTTTAAGAATGCGCTCGCCTGCTCCGGTAAAATAGCCGTCGCCGCTGTAGTCTATCCACGCACTGAGGTAGCAAGTGCCGCCGTTGACGGTGACGGTTGCTTTAATCGGGTCGCCTTGTATGAGTGTGGGAATGCTGTTGACGGTGGTGGTGAAGCTCACGCCGTCTTCGTCTGCGCCGTCGCGATTTGCACCATTATTGTCATCACCAAAGGCGGTAACAGGTTGCCCGTCGGTTTCTGCGTCACGAGTTGCGCCCAAGGTGGGTCCGCTGGCAACGTGGCTTGCGCCGTCATTCGCGGGAATTGCTTGTTTAGTGGTTTTGTAGCTATCCGGCGCGTCGCCGTAGTCCAAATTGCCGGTGTGTTTGATGTAGAGGCGGTAGTCTTCGACTTCACCATCCAGCGCGGGACCTGAGGGACTTAAGCCGCCTAATGTGCTACAACGGAAGCGGGCGTAAGCCGTGCCATTGGCGGCGGTGGCGGGGACAGTAACTGACAGGTTTAAGGTGGCACCACTGGCTATACTGGAAGTAGCACTGGAGGCTATTTGCTCATTGCCATCATTCCAGTCGCCGTCAACATTGAAATCTATCCAAGCATCCAGTTTGCATGTGCCAGTACCATTAGCCGTGATGGCTAAGGTGTAATTATCGCCTGGTGTCAATACTTGGTCTTGCAAAGAAGCTACACCGATTTTTACGCCGTCCTCATCATTTGTAGCACTCGTGTTATCGCCCGTTGCCGTTGCGCCCTGTTTGCCATCCGCTTCCGCGTCAACCGTCACGCCTAACATGGGTCCAGAAATCACATGCCGCGCTGCATAGCCCGCCAGCATGGTTGGGTAGCCGTAGGGGCTGGTGGAGGGTGCGCTGTCGGGCGCGTCGCCAAAGTCAAAGGTCATGCCGGTGGCGGCAATGGTGATGGGGTAGTCTTCAACCTCGCCGTCGGTGGCGGGTCCGGTGGACAGCAGGTTGCCTTCGGTGCTGCAACGGAAGCGCGAGTAGCTAGTGCCTACGGTTGCTGTGCTGGGTATGTTGGCAGTGATGTAATTCGCGCCCGGTTTGAGCAGTAGATTTTTGGTAATTTGCTCGCCAGTGTCAGTGAAAGCACTGTTTTGGTTGAAATCCATCCAAGCGTCTAAACGGCAAGCTTTGGAGGCGGTAACTAAGATCGGTGCGGGAATGCCTTGCGTGAAAGCTGGGGTGGGGAAAACTATGCCGTCTTCGTCGTCGGCAGTAGCACAACTGGCAGGAAATTCAGGCGAACCATCATTTGTATCATCCGCGGTTGCCGCACCTTGCAAAGTACCGTCATCGGCATCCACGCAGCTACCCAGATAAGGCGCGTTTGCGATTAAATTGTGCGATGCGCCATTATCAGCATTAAGGGTTTGGTAATTACCGCTACCTGTGCCTGCACCCGTATCAGGATTGTCGCCATAGTCGCGGGCTAAGGTGGAAACAAGGGTGACTTGATAGTCTTCTACTTCGCCATCAGAGGCTAAACCGGTGTGAGCCAAACCGGTTTGCGAAGCGCAACGGAAGCGGGCGTAGGTGGTTTGTGGAGACGTTGTGCTCCAGTCTGCCCATTGTTCACCTGCCAGAAGTTCTAAAGCTGCGGTAGAAGGCACGGTTACGGTTAAGTTGTTTGTGCCTGCGCTAAGGCTTTGATTAGTGAGAATTTGTTCGCCGCTGTCTGTCCAATCGCCATCCTTATTCAAATCTAGCCAAGCATTTAGATAACAGGCTTTGGAGGCGCTGACGGTGACGGCTGCGGTGCTGCCTGCGAGGAAGCTGGAGAAGAGTACGCCGTTTTCGTCGTCTGTGCCTGCGCTGTCGTCGCCGTTTGCATCATTAGGAGATGTCGCGGGTACACCGTTGCTTTCTGCATCCACGCTTGCGCCTAGATAAATGCCGCTGCCCAGCGCATGACGTGCGCCGTCTTCAGCTTGCGTAGTGTCGTAAGTATCTGGCGCATCGCCGAAATCTAAAGCGATGAAACCAAAGTCAACGCTCAGGTTGCTGTTTTTATCAGTATCTCCGTCGTTGGTGGGTTCGCTATTCGCAGCAGGTCCCAAGGTGACAGGCAAACTGTAAACGCCGGTGGCAGGCGCATAATCCTGGCTATTGTCATCGTTGTTGGTGTCGTTGTCGGGATCGGGTTTATTAGGCGAAGGCCCCGCAGAAGGCGAAAAGCTGTACAAAATCCCAGTGCCAAGTGCGCCGCTGGTGAAGTTTGCGGGGGCGATTTGCACAATGTAATCGCCAGCGGGTAAATTGCTGAACAAATAACGTCCGGTTTCGCTGCTTAAGGTCGTTGTGGTCGTTGTGCCGAAAAATTCGCTGGCTTGAGCGATGCTGTCAGGTGTGCCGCCTGCACCGTCACCTGCATCCAAGTACAGATTGACCACCACGCCATTAATGCCGCTTTCATTGAAGGGCGGATAAGATTTGTACAGCCCGTCGTTGTCGGAATCAGCCCAGACTAGGTTGCCTAAGCTGAAATCGCCGGTTTTGGGCAATAAGCCTGCGTCTAAGGTCAGGTCTTGCATTCCGCCGGTGGGTAATGCAGTGACATGGGTGCAGTAGTTAGAGCTTCCTACATCAGTAACATCTGAATCTTTGCTGTCGTCTGTTGTGGCAGCATTTGCAGCAGTAAAGTCGGTGGCAGTAATGGGCAGGTCAAAGCAGACAAAATAGCTGCCTGGATCAAGGTTGGCGAATTGGTAATAACCGGAATTGCCAAAGGGATCGTTGGCGGTGGTTTTAGTATCCTGCAAGGCATCACCCGCCCCTGGTTCTAGTGTTCCGTCCCCGTCATCTTTATATAGCTTAACCGTCACGCCATTCACGCCGTCAGCGGTGGCTTCGTTCTGAATGCCATCAGGTAAGCCAGTCCCAGCCCCATCCGGATCACGGTCAAACCAGACATAGTTGCCTACGGAGACTTTAACGGATTTGATGAGACCTGCGTCCCAGTTCCAATCTTGTTGGTCAGCAGTCAGGGTTATAACATCAGTAATGCCTGTGGTTGCATTTGCATCAGAATCCCCAGTATCGCTGGTGGTGGTGCCTGCGCCTTGCGCTGTAAAAGTATACCCCGTCGGCAAAGCAAATTTGACGTAGTAACTACCTGCGGGTAATTCGGTAAAACGATAATAACCCGGATTGCCATCGGCATCGTTGATAGTGGCGGTTTCGCGCAAGAAAGTACCGTCGGATTTGTACAACTGCGCAATCACATAATTAATGCCTGGCTCGCCGCTGTCTTGTATGCCGTCGTTATCGGTGTCTTCCCACACATAATCACCCAACATCGCCAGTTGATTGGGCATTAAGCCAATGCCGACTTTATTGGGTTCTGCGCTCAACTGACTGTTGGCATCGGTGCGGGTTGCTACATAAGCAAAAGAGTTCCAAGCAATTTCACCATTGGTCGGTGCATTGGCGGGAGCTACCATAGCGAAATCAAAAGTCAGGCTGTCTTTGGGATGCAGGGTTAATGCGCCGAAATGTAGGCGGAAAGAACGCACGGTTGAAGGATCGTCGGGTAATACCGCTGTCCAGTTGGGTTCATCGCACACGGCGGGGAATTTACCCGCAACTATGTCACTGCTTTTTGCCACTTCAACACGGCAGGGATTGCTGCTGAGGCTGTATTCAACGGTCACGCCGGTGGGGGTTTTAATCGGACCAGTCAGCAAGGGAGACCAAGCCGTGCCGCGTGCGCTAGTATCTTTTACGCCGGTGTCGCCGACGATGGGCAGAATATCAATAATGGTGATGTCTTTGACCGCAATATTACCGGTATTGGTAACGGTCATTTTGTAGTCAATCGCACCATTAGGCACAGTCAAACCGGTTTCTGGGACTTTGTGATAGTAGCTATCCAGTTGTCCTTTAACCCATTTTTCTGAAGCCAGTTGCGCAATGGCAACAACAGCAAAGGTTTGGTTGCTGGTACAGAGCAGGTCGGTGCTGTTGCCATCACCATCCAGATTGGACACCACACTGGCTTCAGTCGTAGGCGCTGAAACGCAGGCTAAATCCTCAGTTGCTCCAGTAGTACCAGAAGGCACGGATAAGTACAGGGTATTGCCAACCTCGCCGGGTTCGGTGTAAGGCTTGATTTTGGCTTGGAATTGAATAGAGATTTTTTTCGTCTCATTGGCAGGCAAGCCCGCCGTGCTATTAAATTTCCAACGTAACAGGGTGCGCCCGCTGCCTTGGTAGTCATAAATCACTTCGACGGTTGGGTTATTAATGCCATTGCTATTAGGGTTGTAACCCGTACCACTGCCACTGATTAGCGTGTAACCTGAACTGGCTACACTCATGGGCACAAATTCCAACGCTGCTGGCAGAAAATCCGTGACGGTAAAGACTTTCATATCCGTCGTTGCCGCGCTGGTATTCCACACATCAAGGCGGTAAGTCAGGAGCGCGTTAGGCACGGCGGCGGGGACTGTGCTTTCCAGCACTTTTTCAGCATTAGGCACGACGCTGGGATTGAGGACATCGGTAATCTGGCAGACAGGGGTGGATGTGGCGGTTTTTTCTTGATTTGGGGCTGTGCCTGTGTAACCAGAAACGGTATCTGGGCCTTTGTAGGTATGATGCCAAGCATTGGTGGCGCAGTTGGTGAATTGGTTGCCATGCACAATATTTGTTGAGCCACCACTACTGTACAAAGTCGTGCGCAAAGTGCCGATAATGCGCGGGCGGTTGTTGCCGGATAGACTCCAGCCGTGAGGGATTTCTAAAGGATTAGCGGTCTTGCTTTTCAGCGTCCAGCTTACGCCTGTTAAATGGGTTGCAGGTAAAGCAGGCGTGCTTGATGTTGTAATAGATTTGTTTTCAGTTGTGGTATAGGTTTGGCAATTTGCAAAATCAGTTGGATGAGTAGGATTTGCGGCTGTGGCAAAACAGACTTCTACTTCAACCAAACTATCATTTAAACCAAAATTCCCGCTTTTAACGCTGGTGATGTCTAAATAATCATCCGCAGTCGCCGTAACACTCTTCAAATAATCCACCAGAGTCAAGCCATCCAAAGGCACATTACCCGTGTTTACCGCACCCAGCGCGTATTCAACGGGTTTGCCAACAAATGCCTTATCGCCAGCCAGATATACGCCTGAAGGTTTAATCAGTTCTTTGCTGAGGGTGACGGAAGGATTGGGCGCGGCAATGCTGTTGCTGGGCGACATAGTTATGTTGGGCGGAGGCGTGGGTCCCGGTGGCGATGTTGCTGCCAGCGTTGCAGCGTTTTGGATAGATGTGCCGGAAAGGTTATTGCCTGCTAAATCAGGATTGGCTCTCAGTTTGACCGTGACAATGATCGGGCTGGTATTACCCATAAACGGCGGTGCTGAACCAAAACGCCATTCCACCCCTGTCACATAAGAACCACCTAAAGCTAAAGCGGAGGCTTGCAAGGTCGTATTGTCGTCTTGATCAAAGCCGGTAGAGCCCGTCCATTGGGTGTAGCTGCTGTAAGTGCCTGATGCGGTTTTGTAATAGACTTCTGCCCCGCTGAAATCTTGGTTATAAACCCCCGTAGTGACAGAAATTAATTCTAAATAAGGCGGCAAGGTATCGGTGACGGTAAAAGGACTTAAGGGGACGTTACCGGTGTTTTTCGGTGTGAGTTCATAACTGAAAATTTGACCATCAGCGGGATTGGTTGGATTGGTTTTATCAAAAGAAGTGGTGGCTAACGGAATGACAAAAGCGTGGTTGCTAGTGGATGAATCGCTAAAGCCAGCAGTAGCGCCATAAGTACCCGATGGATATAGGGCTGCGATGTTAGCAACATTGTTGACTATGGTGGATTGCGTAAAAGTGCCACCTGGATAAGTGACAGTGACTTGGACAGTTTTAGAGTCGCTAATTGAGCAATTGGCGGCGCCACACAAATACGTGGAACCCCAAGTTACCACGCCAGCCGTAGTAGGGGTAACGCCGTAGCTGGCAGACACAAAAACCGCACCCACAGGCAAGGTATCGGTAATCACCGGATTAAACAAATACACCAGACTGCTTTCAGGCTTAATGGTGAGGCTATAGGTGACAGGCTGATCCAGTACCGCCGAGCCGTTATAGGTTTTGTCCAAATTCCAGTTGTTCGGTGCTTCGGCTTCAACTGCAACGCTATTACTGCTGCCAGAAGTGACATTGCTACCCGCCACAGTCGCCGTATTGGTTGCAACATAACCGTCAGGCGTTTCACCTAGCTTAAAGCGCACATTCAATTCGAGTTCGCCCGAATCACCGGCTTTTAAGGCAGCGTTAAAGTTAATTTTAACTGTGCCAACAGGGCTTTCACTGATAGACACAATCTGCGTGGGATCAAATAGGCTGCTCAGATATTCAATGCCAGCAGGCAAAACATCCGTAATCACTACATCTTCGCAATCGCCCACCACCGCCGCGCAGCTATAGGCAATGCCATAGGTAAAGGTTTTGCCCGCATTGACCGGCAATGTTACTTCAGTCGCAGCTTTGCGCGCCTGCATATTCAGCGGTACGGTGGCATTGGCTGCCCAGGCGGGCGACCAGGCTAAACTCAAATACAAACCTAGCAGGGCTGTTGCGAAGGTCGAACAGGGCGATAACCAACGCCGAGTAACAGCAGGGGGATTTATTGAGCCGTTCATCTTGGGACTCCTAATTCTAATTTGACAAAAAATGACACATAAAGGCATTGCGATATGGGCGCGAAAATGCAAGAAAAAATCCTTTTGCCGAGCGATCTTATTGTTTTAGATGGGTATTTCTATCTAATCTCGGCGCAGTTCCAAGCAGATTTTGCGTCTGTTTTGGATGCAGGTTCTTTTATTAGATGCAGGTTCTTTTATTAGATGCAGGTTCTTTTATTAGATGCAGATTCTTTTATTATAGGATAGTTTTCTATCCAATACACTCATCATTTCGGATGAGTGTGGGGTATTTGGCGATAGAAATATTTTGTTATTATTTGTTATTAAAGGTATCTGTGGGGGAAGGGGATGCGTTTTTAATCCTGGGCTGCGACACTTGGCTGTTGCAGATGGGACAGGGGTTGGTGTCGCCGCTAGGTTTTGGGATGGATGCTAAGCTGGGCTTAGCATTTCTAGGGTTCAGTGAATGGCGGGCGGGGGTTGGCATCTGCTTAAAAGTGATACTTTAAGCCTAGATAAATGCCGCGTCCTTGGCGGGCGGGTAGGGTGTTGAGCACTCCCCGTACTACTTCATGGCTGTAGACCGCTTCATCTAACAGGTTGTAAACATAGCCGTTTAATAACAGGCTGTTGTGTTGTGAAACGCCGAGCCAATGACCTATATCTAAATTTAAGTTTAAAGTCATCAGGTGTACTGCGTCTGCTGGCGGATTGACATACTGGGTTATACCGCTGCGGACATTGATGTCATGTGCCGCAGAAAAGTAGTTGTCGTAGAGTCCTACGCTTAAATCAGGTGAAAAATCATAGCTTAAGCCCACTTTTGCCATCCAATTGGGCACTGTGCTGTAGTCTTTGATGTGTTCTTGCTGATTGCCTTGATAAGACAAGGAGGAGAGTATGATGAGCTTGTCTATGGGGGTGAATTTGGCTTCTAGTTCTATGCCTTGTTGTTTGAGTGTGCCAGCATTAATGTAGCTGCCAAAATCGTCGCTGCCAATGGTGTAGGCAATCAGATTTTTCTGGCGGCTGTTAAAGTAGGTCAGTGACCATTGGGTGCGTTGGTTTTGGTAGAAAAACTGTAAATCATAGGTGTTGATGGTTTCGGGGGCTAAAGCGGGGTTGCCTACTACTATCGGTGGTGCATTCATGGCATTTTCAAATTCAAAAGCCGCACGATAGGCTTTGCTAAAGAGTGCTTTGACGCCCATTGTGCTGTTGATTTGATAAATAGCGCCCGCTCTGGGAACAAAACTCCAGGTTAAGCCGTCTGGTTTAACCGCCTGTGCGCCAATAATGAGTTTTAAGTCATGCGTGGCTTGGTAAGCTGCTTGGGAATACAGGGTGTACCAGGTTTCGCGGTAATCTTTGAGTACTTCATCCACTCTCGGCGTATTTTTAGGATAGGCGGTGGTATGCCCGCTGGTGTTATATAGGGTGGCGCCCAATAGCCAAGAAAACTGCTCGTTTTCCCAATAGTGAGTGGTTTCTAATAGCCAATCCTCATTGCCTTCATTGGTATTGGCATTGACCGAGGTAAAGTCGGTATCACGCCCGTTGTAGGTCAGATTGGTTTGCAAAACGCCAGCGCTCGGAAAACTCATGCGTATAGCCTAAATCAGCAAACAGGCGTTGGCTATCTGCTTGATTAGCTTGCCAAGACCACAGAGGTACTTCCCCTAAGTGCCCTTCTCGGCTATTAAAAACTCCTAAGTCCAGATTCCAATTGCTGTAGTCTGCGTGCAGATAAGCACCCAGATTGCTTTCATCCCATTTTTTACTGTCGCTTACGCCTTCTTCATCCACCATGCGAAAATCCCAGCCGTCTTCCAACCAGCGACTCAAACCGCCGCTGAGGGTTAAGCCCTGATCTTGGCAGCCAAAAGCGGCTTCCACTTTGCGCGCACCAAAGCTGCCCGCCGAGACAGCCATTTGCCCTTCATGCGTGCCTGCCGCTAATTGCTTGCCTTGCTTGGTAATGATATTGACTACGCCGGAAAAGGCATTAGTGCCATACAGCACTGAGCCGGGTCCGCGTACTATTTCGATTTTTTCGATGGTTGCCAGCGGAAAAGCCGTATAAATCGGGTAATTAATGCCGCCTGTGACCCCTTCTTTGAAAGGGCGACCGTTGAGCAACAGCAACACATGCACATCAAAGTCGCTTATCACATCACCGCGAAAGGATAAGGTATTTTGTGGATACATAATCAGCATGGGTTGATATACGCCGACCACCCGCTCCAGCACTTCATATAGGCTATTAGCACCAAAGCGTTCTATTTCGTTTGCTGTAATCACGCTGATAGCGCCAGGGGCTTGAGCAAGGTTTTCTTCGGTTTTGGAGGCGACGCTTACTGAAGTCTCTAGCAAAGCTTCTAGCGGCATGTTCAGCAGCATGTCCATATTGAGAATAGAGGCTTCTGTACTGGATTTAGCTTGCTCTGCGCAATTAAAGGCACTGAGGTTCTCAGCACTTAAGCTACTGAACACTGTTAAGATGAATAGCAGGCTGTTTATTGGGGGGCGTTGCATTTTAAGTATCCTAATGTTCTGCCTTTTGCGGAAAAATATTTCCATAAAAAGCCTTTGAATGCGTTTCTAATGCGGCTGAGGGTGTGCGCACCCGCAAAAATTTTGCGGGTGCTAACAGGCTTGGCGAACCGGTCTGTCCACCGTTTTTAAGGATTATTGACCATCGAGCTCATGAAGTTAATTTCTTGAACACGCTCTAAAATGGCTGCCAGCAACTCCTGCTTACCCGTTAAAGTATCGCGCTCTTGGGTACGCCATTGGCTTTGTGCTGCTGTCAATTTTTTCTGTGCTTCGCCTTGCAAAGCATTGCGATATTGTTGATAAACCAGGTTAAGCAAATGATCCGCTGTCTGTAATTCAGGATAACGGCAAATACTTTGCTCAGATGGCTTCAGCTTCGCATTGGGTGCTTTACACCAACTGGGCACGCAGCTTTCCGCTTCAGCAGCGAAGGCTGGCAGACTGGTGGTGAATAATACGGCTAAAAAAGCAGTTTTGATACGCTTAAATTTCATAGGCTTAGACTTCTCTGCAAGGATTAAGAAGGTTGTTTGCTATACTAGCAAGTGATAAGTGCTTTGCTGCAAAACAGGGCACTGAGCGGCATGACTAAGGCTTTCATTATAAAGCCTTTGCCAAAACTGGCAAAGATTTTAAGGGAATACAATTAGACGACCGCGGTACGTCCCTATTTTGTAAACTTATTTGGATAAGCAGGTTCTTTCATTGGATAAATTAAGCGTATGCACTTTAAATACAAAGCAATGAATCAAGACGGACGTCTGGTGTCTGGCGAATTGCAAGCTGATAATCCAGAAGATTTAGAAGCCCGCTTACAGCGTCTACAACTGGATTTAATTAATTACCGTCTGCAAAACAATAGTGGGCGTAGCAAATTCAAATTAAATTTTGGCAAAAACTATGTTACCCGCGAAGAAATCATTACCTTTTGTATTTACATGGAGCAATTATTAAAAGCCGGTGTGCCCTTATTACAAGGCTTAGAAGACATGCGCGATAGTTTAGAGCAATCGCGGTTTAGAGATGTGGTGGCTTCTTTAATTGAAGATGTGCAAGGCGGACAACAATTGTCCTATGGAATGCAACGCTTTCCAGAAGCCTTTGATACGGTATTTGTAAGCTTAGTGAATGTTGGAGAAGAAAGTGGCGAACTTGCCGAAGTGTTTAAGCATTTAACTATTTCCTTGAAATGGCAAGATGAAATCATTTCACAAACCAAGAAATTATTAATGTACCCTAGTTTTGCTGCTGCCACTATTTTTGGCATGTTATTTTTTATGATGGTCTTTTTAGTTCCGCAAGCTAAAATCTTTATGCTCAATATGATTGGAGAATTGCCCCTAGAAACTAAAATTCTTATCAATATTTCTGACTTTGTAGTGAACTATTGGATGCCGCTGTTGGTGACACCGTTTTTATTGATTATCGGACTCTGGATTGGAATGCGCGTTAGCTACCGCGTGCATTTTATGGTGGATAAAGCTAAGTTAAGTGTGTGGATTGTTGGACCTATTATGCAGAAAATCATTCTGGCGCGTTTTGCTAGCTTCTTTGCACTCATGTACAGCGCGGGTATTACGGTCATGGAAAGTCTGGTTATTTTGCAAAAGACAGCAAACAATCTAGTGATTGAAAAAGCCTTAGAAGAAGTGCGTGAGTTAATTGCCGATGGTAGCACCATCACCAATAGCTTTGCTGAAGTGAAACTGTTTCCGCCGCTGGTGTTGCGAATGCTCAGTGTCGGCGAAAGCACCGGTGCTTTAGATCATGCCTTGAATAATGTCAGTTATTTCTATGACCGGGAAGTGAAAGAATCTATTGGCAAATTACAAGCGATGATTGAGCCTATTATGATTATTACTTTGGGTATCATTATGGCAGCCATGATAGTTTCAATTCTGGGACCTATTTACGATGTGGCTATCCAGAATGCCGATACCGCCAATTCTGCCGCACCGCCGGAGATTCCATAAGTACATGGCACGACCTGTTTCTAAGGTGTTTTATTTTACTGATTATGTGCTGATTATTTACCAGGTAATTAATCGGCAAGTCAATGAAGAACGCCGGTTCATTTTGAATGCTGAAGGGCAAGCCAGTTTTGCGAATTGGTTGCTTGATAGTGGCATTCAGCCCTTGTCTATGCCGGTGGCTATTGTTGTAGAATCACGCTTAGAAGAATATCAGCTTGATACCATACCGCATGTGCGTGGTAGAAACCGCACCGAGTTGCTCAATCACCGCCTGCGCCGTCTGTATACAGTGCCTTATACCTATGCCAAAGTTCTGGGGCGCGTGACGAGTTCTCCAGTCAGTGGCAAGCGCGTGGATGATCGCGTCTTGTTTAGTGCGTTGGGTAATGCTGAGATGTTTTTGCCCTGGATTCGTTTGTTGTTGACGCAGCGCATTTCAATTCGCGGTATTTATTCTTTACCCTTGTTGAGTCAGCAGCCCTTAAAAGAACTTGAATTACCCGATAATATTTTGCTGGTGACACACACTGAGCAGGTTGCCGCCAGCGTACCCCAGGGCTTGCGCCAGTCTTTTTTTCATAAGGGGCATTTATTTGCCAGCCGCCTAACGCCGCTGCCCATACCAAGCCCTGAGCCAGGAGAAAGCGACTATGCCGCTTATGTGTGCAACGAAATTCTCAAAACCCAGCAATATCTTGGCGGCCATGTTTTATTAAATCCAGACCAGGTATTGACAGTTCTATTGATTGGCAAGCCCGAAGATTTAGTACAAATACAGCAGAAAGTGACAGAAAATCCGCAACCTGGCTTGCAATTTCGCTTTCATGCGCTGGATGATTTTTTACGGCAAGGTGGTTTACGCCACACCAAATCCGCAGCATTTTTCCACTTTCTACCCATACAGCAAGTTGCGCGAGGCACAATACCCAATCATTATGCACAAACGGGCGAACGCTTCTATGACATCCATTTACAGTTGCAGCAACGCCTCTATAACGCCAGCCAAATCATTTTTGTGCTCGCTCTACTCACCAGTAGCCTATTTGCTTATTGGGGCTGGCAAACGCAGCAAGACAATGCAGTGCTGGAAGCTAAAATCCAGCGTTTGCAGGATGAATATAAACAAACACAAGACAAACTAGGTACTCACATTGAACCTCGGCACATGCGCAATGCGGTCGAAGCTGCTGAACAACTCCGCGAAAACCGCCTATCTCCAGAACAAGCTTTGGCGCTCATAGGCGCTGAATTGCAGAACTTCCCTGCATTAAAATTGCGCACAATCAAATGGTCAATCAATGAAGTGGTAGACGCCATTGAAGCCAGGGGTGCGGGCAGTAGCGCCTTTTTAGCCAAAGCCATTGAAGCTCGGCGCAAAGCCGGAAAATTACACACTAATTTTGAACAAATAATTGAATTAGAGGGGCAAGTCTGGTCTTTACGAAACAATCTTCCACAAGCGCAACGCACTTTTGATTCCTTCGTACAACATCTGCGGCGGCTACCCAATATTAGATTAGAAGTGCAAGAGCAACCTGTTAATCCCTACAAATTAGGCGAAGCTTTTCGCAGCAGTTTAAGTAAAGACAAACAAAACAATCAAGCAGACGCGGGATTTAAGCTCGATATTAGGGTGATGCCAGAACCAACCAATTTGCCCTCCCGTGACACATCACCATGAAAAATCAAATTGCCAACTTGCATGTGCAAAACCAAGTCGCCGAAATTGAATGGAAGCTCTTGCACACGCCTCTGTTGATTTTGCTGGTTAGCTTAGCTTTAGCCATCACCCTATTGACCAGTGCGTGGTTTTACAACACACAAATGCAGACCCTACAAAGTCAAGCAAGTAACAACTTAACCGAGATTGAAGACAAGCATAAAAGTTCTCAAGAAGCACTGGCAGTTTATCAAAGCTTTGCGGATAAATTTAAACAATTACAAACCCATTATTTCCTACAACCAGAAGAGCGGAGCAACCAATGGTTAGAGCGTATTGAAGGCTTAAAGAACTGGAAAGAGTTTCTCACGATTTTAGATGCCAGTAGTGAAGGTACTGAAAACTACAATCTGTCTGGCGTGCAAATGGAAAAAGATTTCATAATTAAAATTTGGAAACTGCGCTTAAAAATGCAACTCCTACACACCAGAAACCTGATAGAATTTATTGATTATCTCTACTCAACTTACCCAGATGGCTTGTATAATTTCAAAGAATGTGAGCTGGTATTAAAACGTGAATTTGAGTATGATTGGAGAGAAAATATCAGCGCTGATAATCTGGAAGCCAGTTGTGTATTACAATGGTATGCAGCGGAAATTCGCCCAGACACCCCTAGCAATTAATTAAGCAATGGAGCACACTAAAATGCTGAAAACAATGCAACAATTTTACACTCGTGAAGAATATCTGGCATTAGAAGAACAAGCCGAGATAAAACACGAATTTTTTCAAGGTGAAATCTTTGCAATGGCGGGCGGTACTTTTAATCATGCAAAAATTTCTTTGAATATAGTCGTCAGTTTAAGCAATCAGTTACGCGGTAAAAACTGTACGCCCATGAACAGCGACATGCGCGTTCATACGCCATCGGGTTTGGATACTTATCCAGATATTTCAATCTATTGTGGCAAACCTGAGTTAAGCGATAAACAACACTCTTTGCTTAATCCAGTGATCATTATTGAAGTGCTGTCGCCTTCTACCCGCAGTTATGATCGCGGTGACAAATTTGTACTCTATCGTGCGCTGCCGAGTTTGCGTGATTATGTGTTAGTAGATTCCGAGCGCATGTTTGTTGAGCATTTTCGGCGCACCGATGCTAATGAATGGATTCTACATGAATACCAAGATTCAACTGAAACACTTCATTTCTCTGTGCTTGAAGAAACCCTGAGTTTGGCTTCCATATATGAAAGCATTGAATTTGACGTATCTGAGTCTTAAAAAATACACCGAATTATAGCAAAATTAACTGACATGTTTTCGCTATATGCCAGTTTACGCAATTAAGATTTCTATCAATCAAACAAGAATATAGTCGCGGATAATTCTAAACAATGGAATACACTCAAATGCTGAAAACAATGCAACAATTTTACACTCGTGAAGAATATCTGGCGTTAGAAGAACAAGCCGAGATAAAACACGAATTTTTTCAAGGTGAAATCTTTGCAATGGCGGGCGGTACTTTTAATCATGCAAAAATTTCTTTGAATATAGTCGTCAGTTTAAGCAATCAGTTACGCGGTAAAAACTGTACGCCCATGAACAGCGACATGCGCGTTCATACGCCATCGGGTTTGGATACTTATCCAGATATTTCAATCTATTGTGGCAAACCTGAGTTAAGCGATAAACAACACTCTTTGCTTAATCCAGTGATCATTATTGAAGTGCTGTCGCCTTCTACCCGCAGTTATGATCGCGGTGACAAATTTGTACTCTATCGTGCGCTGCCGAGTTTGCGTGATTATGTGTTAGTAGATTCCGAGCGCATGTTTGTTGAGCATTTTCGGCGCACCGATGCTAATGAATGGATTCTACATGAATACCAAGATTCAACTGAAATACTTCATTTCTCGGTGATTGAAGAAACCTTGAGTTTAGCTGCCATGTATGAAAGCATTGAATTTATTCCAACAGAACTGCAACAACCGAGTTCTGATACGACCCCAGTTAATCTTGCAAAATGAAGCAATATATCCGTCAATTTCGGCTAGAAGATGCCAGCCAAATCAGCCTAATTCAACAACAACTGGCGGCTCTTATGCCGCTACAAATCAGTGTAGAAGAAGTGCGGCACTGCACTTATTACGACAGTTTTGATTGGCGTTTATACAAAAAGCAAAAGCTCTTGGTGGCGCAACAGCAGGAAGAATCTCTGTTGCTGTATCTGGAAAATCTGCCCTCTGGGGTGCGGGGGATACCCTTGCAGGTGAAAGAAATGCCGCGTTTTGCTTGGCATTTGCCAGATAGCCCCCTGCGCGAGGAAGTGGATGCTTTGCTGGATATGCGTGCTCTGTTGCCACAGTTGAACGTGGCTTTGCATGAGTCGCGTTGGAATTTGTTGGATAAAACGGCGCAGCAGGTTTTGTTAAGCCTGCGTTTGAGCAGCCTACATGTACACTCCAAACACCAGGTAGCGCCTTCGCTACCGACTTGGATAGTGCTAGAACCGGTGCAGGGGGAGGGTAAAGTGGCGCGGAAAATCAGTGAGTTTTTGCAAAGTAGTTTGCATTTGCCGGTAGAGGATACGCCGCTGGCGGTGCATTTGCTCAGTCACAGCAATCAGCCACCGAGCACCCATAGCAGCAGCTTTGCCGTGCCCTTAGAACCAACAATGGCGGCTAATCAAGCGGTTAAACAAATACTGAAGGTATTGCTGACACATTTGCGCGACAACGAGCCAGGCGTCTTGGCGGATTTGGATACCGAGTTTTTGCACAACTATCGGGTAGCGGTGCGCCGTACTCGCACGGTACTGGGGCAAATCAAGCAGGTGCTGCCAAAAAGCATGGTTGAACGAATGCGCAAGAATTTTGCGCAGTTAGGTGAATTTAGTACGCCGGTGCGCGATTTGGATGTGTATTTGTTGAATTTTGAGGACTATCGCGCATTGCTGCCGCAGCCTATGCAGCCCGACTTAGAGCCATTGTTGCATTATTTGCAGCAGCAGCGTGCGCAAGAATTAGGGCGCTTGCAGCGGCATTTACAAACTGCCACGCATAAAAAATTTATCCGCGATTGGCAAGTGTTTTTGAATGCTGCGGCGCGTCCACAGCATTCGCTGACGCATTCTGCCCAGCCGATTAAAACGGTAGCGGATGAGTGCATTTGGCAAGCCTACAGCAAAATGCTCAAAATGGGCGAAGCCATTACCCCTGATTCTCCAGCAGATGCCCTGCATGAGGTGCGTAAACAGGGCAAAAAGCTGCGCTATTTGATCGAATTTTTCAACACCCTGTATGCACCGAAAAAAATCAATAAGTTGATAAAAAACTTCAAAATTTTTCAGGAAACCCTGGGAGCAATTCAAGACTATGCGGTGCAAGCAAATTACCTGCGCACTATTGCTGACGCGCTGGGCGCGGCGGGTACGCTCAATACAGCTCATTTGTTAGCGATGGGTATGTTGGTGGGACACATAGAACAGTTACAGCAGCAAGCACGGGCAGCTTTTAGTGAGCATTTTCAAGCCTTTGCCGACGCGCAAAACCAGCAGTTGTTTAGCCGCTTGTTTAAGTCGCCCTAATACCCGGCTATGTGATTTTGATGAAGTGAACCCTGCCCTTTGACAAGCGTTCAGCCAGTTGTGCAACACTTGCCGCCAAAAACAACATTCAGCCTAGTCAGGCTAGAATAGACTTGTTGCGGTATAAAACCCAGTAAAAATGCGGGGTTTGGAAACATGACTCCCTCCCAATTTTTCAGATTTTAGTCAATTTCAGCTAACCCATTGATTTTCCGTAGTTGTTAAATCAAGGTGTTTTTTGTAACTTATTGATTTCATAGCCGCAACAAGTCTAATTTAGTCGAGAGGAATTTTGCAAGCAAACCGCCACGACAGTTCCATAAAAAAGGGGCTGCAAATGCAGCCCCTCATGATTTACTCGCTGTATCCTGTCAAATTATCTTGAAAATTATTTGACAGTCACCTTGAAGTTATACAACTCTTTTCCACCCGATTTATCCTTCACTACGCCATCCTTCACGCCCTTTCCTTGTAGCAACGCTCCGAGTTGCTACGCACTTTTCTACGCTCTGCGTGGGGTGTCCTTCCTTTACCCCAAGACGCCGCAAGCCAGTCGGACAATGGGAAATCAATGGCTCGCACAAGCGGGCTTAGTCAGCTTAGAAAACCGCTATAACACGCTAAAACTTTCAAGGAAACCGCCGGATACGTTAATGTCCGGTGGCGTAGGAAGGCGGCAGAGGTGACTTTGCCTTTGACCCAATCACGGCTAAGCGTATTAACCAACATCAAAGGCAAGCAAACCACTCTCTGCAACCGGCACCGTCGGCGGTGTCGGTGCGAAAGCGACGTTTGTATTGGGTGATTTAACAACAATGGGGTTTGGGTTTCAATCACTCTCCTAAGAACCACCACCTCAGCGAAGCTAAAACACATAAAAAAACCGAGCTAAAGCTCGGTTCTTAAGTAGATATTAATGTAAATTTAATCTTCTTAACATCCACCCCATCCACAACTTGGACTGCGCCCTGGAAGAAGGAAGAACTCTGAAAAAGCTACATCAGCTTTTTCTCCGCCATAAGTATGACTACTAGGAGAATCACTAGCAGCAGTGGCATCTACTAA
>DYPD01000092.1 GCA_020720115.1 Thiomargarita sp.
AGGGGATAAAATGTAACAGGGTGAAACTAGGAATGCTAGGTAAAGCCGCGTGATTATTGGCTTTGTGGGATTGTATGAAACTGTATGGAATGGGTAAATGGTGGAGGCGGCGGGAATCGAACCCGCGTCCGTCAGTCCTCAGCCTTCGGTTCTACATGCGTAGCCTAGTCTTTTGTTTTAACCCTTAGCCACTCCGACAGGCAGGATTGGCTAAGGGTGAGTCCGGTTAGATTTAGCTCTGCTACCCCGAACGAGTAGCATTGCGATCTTGTGTTAGGGTTATCCCTGACAAATCCGCACGCACAAGCACGAAGCGGGTCAGAGACTAGCTGTCTTAAGCAGCTAGAGCGTAGTTGTCGTCGTTGGCAACTAAATTGTTTGCAGCTAGATTTACGAGGAAATCTGCACCTCGGCATGCCCCTTGGGGTTTGTAACCTACGTCGAAACCAGTGTCGCCCCCGTAACGAATAAAGTCATTGCATCGCAACGGACTTTGCATTGTAATACCTTATTGTCGAATAGCAAAGCCATTTTATGACGTTTCAGTGACATAAGGGGCGTTGTTGCGATTTTTTCCACCTGTGTTGAACTGGGGTTCAGCACGCTAGGGACACTCAATCACACGGATTTTGCCATGAAAAGCTTTCTTGCACCGCTAAAAGCCTTGGGGCAACTGGGGCAACCACCCATTACTTTGCCGATTCAACCGCGTCCGGCTGCGCCGAATTATCGCGGTTTTCATATTAATGATTGGGAGCTTTGCATTGGTTGCGGCACTTGTTCTCATATTTGCGATAACGAAGCCATCAGTATGGTGCTGGTTAAGGGGCTGCCCGCCGATCCTATTAAGGGCATTAAGCCGGAACGTCCGGCAATTGATTATGGGCGTTGTTGCTGGTGTGGGCTGTGTGTGGATATTTGTCCGAGCGGTTCGTTGGCGCTGTCGCGGGAATATGTGCATGTGGATACGAAGCTGGATAGTTTTTTTATTTTGCCGGATGAAAAGGGTTTGCATGGGTTGGGGTTTGAAAAGGGTTGGTCGAAATCTGCGGATTCTGATTTGTTGGATTTGGAACGTAAGCAGATGCCGGAAAAAGCGCCTGAAGTGCGTAATGATTCGTTTGTAGAAATTGTTGAAGGCTTTGAGGATCAGACTGCGTTGTTTGAGGCTTCGCGCTGCATTCAGTGTGGTATGTGTCACGATGCTTGCCCAACGCACATGAACGCGCCTGAGTATATTCGGGCGATTTGGGCGGGGGATTTGGAGGAGGCGGTGCGGCAGATTTATCGCACTAATCCGCTGGCAAGCGTGTGCGGGCGCGTCTGTACGCACCGTTGCGAGGATGCGTGTTCGATTGGGCGACGCGGCGATGCGGTGAGCATTCGCTGGTTAAAACGCTATGCAATGGATTCAGTGAGCCATGAGCAGGTTAAGCGCATCGCCAAAGAGGGTTGCTTAACTGAAGCCAGCGGTAAGCGCGTGGCGATTATCGGCTCTGGTCCGGCAGGCTTGACGGCGGCGTATGATTTGGCGCGGCAGGGGCACGGCGTGACGATTTTTGAGGCGTATGGCGAACCTGGCGGCATGATGCGTTGGGGCATTCCCGAATACCGCTTGCCCTACAATCGCTTAGATGAAGACATTGATGTGATTAAAGACATGGGCGTGGAAATCCGTTGCAACACGCGAGTTGGCGTAGATGTAACCATGCAAAGTGTGCAAGATGGCTACGATGCGGTAATGGTTGCCACTGGTTTGCACGGCGGACGCTCTACCCGCGTGCCGGGCACAGATCATCCAAACGTGCGTTCGGCGATTGAATTACTCGCGGAAGTGACTGAAGGCACGCTGAAAAATGTGCCGCGTTCGGTGGTGGTGATCGGCGGCGGTAACGTAGCGTTTGACATCGCCCGCAGCTTGACGCGCCTGCAACGTCAGCAATACAAAGCGGTGAATGTCACCCTAATCGCGTTAGAGCCAGACAACAAAATGCTGGCTGACCCAGTTGAAGTGATTGAAGCAGAAGAAGAAAACATAGTGCGCTACAACAGTCGCGGACCTAAATGCTGCGTGATTGAAAATGACCAGCTCAAAGGGCTGGAAACCGTGCGCTGTGTGTCTATTTTTGACGAACAGGGGCGTTTTCACCCAAAATACGACGACAATGACGTGATTTTGCACGAAGCCGAAATGGTCATTGAAGCCATCGGGCAGGCAGCGCAACTGGACTATTTAGGTGAAGCGATAACAGAAAAGCTAGAATGGGACAGGCGCGGACGCCCAGTCATTGATGCACAAGGACGCACCAGCTTGCCTTGGCTGTGGGCAGCGGGTGATGTGGTGGAAGGACCGGACGTCATTCACGCAGTCGCCGGCGGGCACCGCGTGGCTGCCAGCATCCATGCTTATTTAGGTGCTACACTGTCGGCTTAAATCTAATAAAACGCTCTATTTTGAGGAGACCAGAGGATGACATTGATTTTAACCCGTGCAGCTTATGCCGAAGCGGGCACTGCTTTGAATTTCAAAACCGGTACTTGGCGCGTACAAAAACCTATCCATAAACACAGTGCCGCGCCTTGCCATCATGTATGTCCGGCGGGCGAAGACGCGCAGGCGTACATTGCGCAGGTGCAAGCGGGCAACCTAAAAGCCGCTTGGGAAACCCTTGTCTGCGCCAATCCTATGCCAGCCATTACCGGGCGCGTGTGCCCGCATCCTTGCGAAGCCGCTTGCAACCGCCAGCATTTGGATGAGCCGGTAGCGATTCATGCCATTGAACGCTTTTTAGGCGACGAGGCGATGAATAAAGACTGGGCGTATCCAGTGGGTGCGCCGCCCGCCAATGCGCCGGAAATCGCTGTTGTCGGTGCCGGACCAGGCGGCATTTCCGCGGCTTATCATTTACTGCGGCATGGCTATCGGGTCACTATTGTGGATGAAAACACTGAACCTGGCGGCACTTTGCGCACCGCTTTGCCGCCTTATCGTTTACCGCGTGGCGTGTTGGATTTAGAACTGTCGCGCATTTTAGCGTTAAGCGGTATCAATTTCCGTCCGCGCACCCGCTTAGGGCGCGATGTCAGCATCCAAGAATTGCAAAACCAGTACGCCGCCGTGTTTCTCGCGCCAGGGGCGCAGCGTCCGCAAGAATGGAGCGTGGATGGCGTCACGCCCAGCGATCTGCATTCTGGTTTGGATTTGATTAAAGAATGGATCAGCATAGGCTCAGTGCCTACGCCAAACAGCGTGGCGATTGTCGGTGCGGGGAATACGGCTGTGGACATGGCGCGAGTCATGAAACGCGCTGGCGTGCCCGCAGTACATATCATTTCTCATAAACCCATTTCCAAGCCCGGCATTCCGCCCGAAGAAGCCATGCCCGCGATTCCGCGAGAAGTCGAAGAGGCGCTGGAAGAAGGCGTACAGATACACGAATATCGCGGCATTCGCCGTTTGATTCTGCGCGGCAGCAAAGTGGTCGGACTCGAACTGGTACACATGAAAAAACTCATGCAGCCAGGCGGACGCCTCAAGCGCGTGGCTTTTGCAGGCACCGAAACCATTCTTAATGTAGATCAAGTGATCCCCGCCGTCGGGCAAGTGCTTGAGCCGTTTGGTATGGAATCCATTATCGGCACTGACTGGGCATTTGGCGTAGACCATTGGGGACGGGTTAAAGGGCACGATGGCGTGTTTGCCGGTGGCGACGCCCGCAAAGGCACCGGCGGCACAGTCACAGCCGCAGTGGGCGACGGACGCCGCGCCGCGCAAGCCATTGATGCCTGGTTGAGCAAGCAGGATTTAGCGACAGAAGCCGAACGCAATCCGATCCCCTTTGAGCAGCTCAATCTGCATTATTACTCGACTGCTTTGCGCATACATGAGCCGACTTTGCCGGTGGTTGAGCGCACTGATGATGCGGAAATTACCAGCACGCTCAGTGCGCCCTTAATCAACCGCGAAAGCCAACGCTGTTTTTCTTGCGGCAACTGCTTAGCCTGTGATAACTGCTGGACGCTGTGCCCAGACTCAGCGGTATTAAAAACCAAAGAAGAAGCGAGCGACGGCTCACATTATGTATTTGATTATGATTACTGCAAAGGCTGTGGACTCTGCGCCCGCGAATGTCCTTGCGGTTACATTGAAATGATCGAAGATTTGTAACCTATAACGCATTTTTGCAGACCCTCGCAGACCCTCAAAGAAAAACCCCGACAGTTTAACCGCTGTCGGGTTTTTTTATCTGACGATACCGTCCCCATAAAAATATACCAGATTTTAATTCTGGTTATTCATTTTTCTAAAACAAACCATCCTTAATATTATTGTGAAATAACCGATTCATGCCGCGAATGGTCGGGTTTCACCCATTGCGCGCAGAGCGCGGAATCGCCCATGCGGTTTGGAATGCTCGCACGAGGAAGAATCTCAATGAGCCTAATGTGCGGTTGCTTTATGGTAATCACGCCACTGTGGTAAGTAAGAAAACAGGCTGATAAATACAAAAGTGCATTCAAATAGTTTTTCTTTTAGTGGAATGCTTTCATTGAAGGTTGCTTGTTTCTGCTTATGACTGATTTCTATGCGGTTAGAGTCAAAAGCGGCTTTAATACCCAGTGTCTGTTTAATTTGACTAATGAGAGCGGTGTGTATTTCAATGAAATAGCTAGTTGCAGATTGGTCTAATATCTGTACATGCTTAAAGGTGTGGTGCTGTTTAGCATCCATTGTTTCTTGATAAAGATAGCCGCGGTTAAGTAAATCAAGCTCAAAGAACAACCGCGCATTTTCATCTTCCCACCAGGTTTGAGAAGAGGCAAATTCAAATAAAATCTCATCAAACCATTTTACTTCTGCATACAACGCCGCATAGATGATAGCACCCAGGACTTCCTCATTTGGGGTAGTACCTTTTTTCATGTAGTCAACATAGCACTGAGCGGAGGCATCTGTTTTTGCCAAGATAAAACTCACAAAACTGTCAAATAAATCACGATAACTTTCAATCTTATTGTCATCAAGGTAGCGTGCGGTCATGAATAAAGCACGCAAACTGTACAGGAGGTTTCTGCTAACACAAAGCGACAGCCATTCAAATTATCTGCATAACTCACTTCATTGGTCTTTATGACAAATTCATCTTCACTATAAGGGGTTTCAGAAACAGTCGTCTCAATGCCGTATTCGAGTTTATGTTTTTCCATGCCAATATTATTGGTAAAGGTAAAAGGATAAACAAATATGACATGCGCATTTGCCCGGCACAGTTTGGCTATTCCGGTCTTGAATGAATCCAGCGTTTCTCCAGGTAATGGCCATATGTATTCGGCATAAGAGTCAATGCCTTCTTTGTTCATAAAGTCAGTCAATGATATATAATCATTGAAGTTCTGTATTCTGTTGGTTT
Source organism: Thiomargarita sp. (assembly GCA_020720115.1). GTDB lineage: Bacteria > Pseudomonadota > Gammaproteobacteria > Beggiatoales > Beggiatoaceae > BB31. Next base: position 5,412 of record DYPD01000092.1, read on the forward strand.
TAATCATGGCGGTATCGTCTAAGGTTTGCACTGGTATTTCCCAACCGGCGGTAATACCGGCATGGTGAAAGAGTTGTGCTATTTTCTTAAGACGATCAAAATGTTTTCTGGTTGTACTGGTAAATATGTGGGTAGGGAAACCATAGGTTTGTTTGCATTCTGCAATAAACTTGGCGATTTCCAAATCTTCAGGGAATAGCCCAAAATTTGGGTTTATAATACCGAAATATTGGATGTTGTTCTTGGCAATGGTTAAAATATCTGCCTTGGTTCTTTCCAGGCTTAATTTTACCAGCTTGCTTTCTTTGGCTGTCATATTGTCAGTGCTGGCACAACAATACAAACAAGAAAACGGGCAGTTTCTCGAAGTTTCTAAATCTACGGCTGCATAGTTTTTACTGGCATCAAAAAAACGAGATGAAAAGGGAGAGGGGACTTCATCTAGGCTCTTAAATTGTTCTTCATTGGGCGTCATCATGAGAACATTGCTTTTATAAAAGCACACGCCTTTTAGTTTGCTATAGTCGGGCTTTGCTCGCATGAGTTCTTTCAGGTAATTCCTGAAAATCTTTTCGCCTGCTCCGTTACAAATAATAAGATTCTGATATTTTTCAGACAGGTATTTTTTTCCTTGCCAGGAAACTTGTGGACCGCCAAGAATGACTTTTGCATTTGGTTTTTTTCAAGAAAACTGTAGAGCGCTTTTTTGATCAGTTTCGTATTCCAAACGTAGCAACTAATAGCGTAGACATCTGCATCTTTTTCTAGCATATCTGCTGCTAGTTGTTCTGGAGAAATGTGTACTGTGTTCCTATAGGAATCAAAGTTCCAATAGGTATCAATTTCCGGATCGAGACAGGCATAACCCGCTAAGTAAGGCATGACTAAGTTGTATTTAGCCGCCAGATCAACTTCTAAAAACATAAACAAGACGTTTTTCTTTTCCATAACTACCCCGTTTTATTTGTTAAGATGAAGGATAAATGTCCACCGCTATGCTCTTGTCTAATCTTGTCCAGACAAAAGCTTCGGTGGTTTTGATGAAACCGAGCGCATTCACTGGCGCTACTAGAAGTTGTTCTAGGGCTGCCATGCCTTCTTCGGGTTCGATGGAAGCTAAGCCTTGTTTTGCCATTTGTTCTCGGTAGTGTTCTGAAGCGACAATGCCGACGCTACCCCAATAGCCCCAGTTCATGATTTTAACCGGATAACTGACCCTGTGTGCTAATTGCTTGGCAAAGGCGTCGGCAAAGGTGCAACCGGCGGCGTAGTTGCTTTGTCCGGCGGCGGTGGTGAATGATTGCATGGCGGAGAAGAACAGTAAGAAATCCAGTGGTTCTGGCGCGAACACTTGTGCTAAATGCACTGTGCCGGCGATTTTGGGCGCTAACGCGGCTCTGAAGTGGGTTTCGGTCATGTTCAGCAGGCTTTTATCTGCCAGCACGAGGGCGGAATGCACCACGCCGTGGATCTGTGGATAGTCTTGTCTGATGCGGGCGTAAGCCGCTTGTAGGGAGGCTAGGTCGCTGATGTCGGCGGCGATATACTGGGGCGGGGGCGTGCCTGCTTGTTGGATTTTGGCGGTGATTGCGTCGTCTGCTTCTCTGCGTCCTAGCCAGATGATCTGCGCTTGATAGGTGCGCATCATGTATTGGCTCCAGGCTGCGCCTATGCCGCCGGCGCCGCCGATGACGACATAGACGCCGTTTTTTCGGTACAGCGAGGTGCTGGGCGTAAAGTTTTGCACTGGTTGCATGATCTGCTGATACCAGTGTCCTTCGCGGTATAGGAGGGGATCGCCGGCGGCGTTGAACGGTAGGCTGAGGAGACTGGAGAGTTCGACTTCGCTGTCGCTGTCTACTAATCGCACGCGCCAGTGGGGATATTCTTTTGCCATTGAGCCGACTAAGCCGTGAATGGCGGCGTCATTGACGCCGCTGGTGAGCAGTGTCCAGTTTAAGCGTTTGTCAGCGTAACCCAACGCGAGCAGGGCTTTGATGCACTTAAATAGCCACAGCACGCCGGTTTCTTGCTGCGCAATAAGCTGTTGAATTTCCAGTGGATGTGCATCAGTGAGCCAGAGCATATGGGCAAGGCTGCCCGCTTCTGCCAGGCGTTGTGCGAGGCTTTCTGGCGTGTCTTCCGCCAGCCGGTCAAGGGCGATGGCGTGCGGATAACGTTGCTGGAGTTCGGCTCTGGCGGGTTCGTTGCCACCTAGAATCAACAGGGGTTCGTTTTTGGCGGGTGGTCTTTCGCTGAACAGGGGTTCAATGGCGATTTCCTTGGGCAGCAGCAGCCTAGCTTCAACCTTGTCTAAACCTGGCGGGTTTTCGTTTTTTGCGCTCGCACCATCGCTCTGCGCGGTATGTTGCAACTTGCGTGTCGCAAAGCCGCGAATGCGTACGCTAATCTGTCCTTGCGCGTCGCACACATCCAGGTCAAATTTTTTCATGCCCGCCACGTCAGACGCCAGCCGCACCCACGCCCACATGTCCGCTGTGCAGGCGGCGAAAATTTCCACTCGGTCTATGCTGAAAGGCAGTTCGATTTCCGCCTGCGATGCGGTGGCTGTGAGACCGACACAGGCTTGTAGCGCGGAATCCAGCATTCCTGGGTGTAGCACAAAGCCTTGCTCTGTGCTTGTTGAAAGGTCATTGCCGATGTCAAGATGTAGTTTCGCCAGCACTTGGGTTGCGCCGATGTACAGGTTTTGGATGCCTTGGAAACTCGCGCCGTAGTGCAGACCGGCGTTGGCAAACAGGGTGTAGCATTCTTCGGCTGACCAGGTGTGCGCTGTGCAGGCGGCTTTCACGGCTTCAATATCCAGCGCAGGCGGCTTGGCAGTCGTTGCCAGACGGGCATTGCCTTGGCTATGGACAATGATTTCGCTGTTTTGCTCCTGGGTGTAGATGTCGTAAGCCATGTCACCGGAGGGGGCGGGATACAAGCCGATATGCACTGTGACTGGCGTTGCCTCAACGCCGATGGGCTGTGCCCAGACCAGGTGCTCTAGCAGCAGAATGCCGGATTCTTCTTCAGCCGCTTGCTGCACGGCAGCACGCGCCATTTCCACATAAGCCACGCCAGGCAACACTTTGCGCCCCTGCACCTGGTGTTGTGCAAGGAAAAACTCGCTGCCGTCAAAAGTAGAGCTGAAACGCTGCTCTGCCAGGGTTGAGGTGTTCTGGTGCAGCAACGGATGTAGCCAGCGGGCATTGGCAACGGATGAGGCTGCGTTTATCTGACCTACTGAGAGGGGATAAATGTCTCTGGCGAAGGGATAGCCGGGCAAATGCAAAGCCAGCGGCGCGTCCAGACCGTACCAGCGGCTCAAAGGCACGGCGTAACCCTGACAATAAAATTCTGCCAAGGCGTAAGCGATTTCCTGCTCGCTGCTACCCGCCCCCGCGTTTTGCTGCCTATTAAGCAACTCATTGATTTGTCGGCGAATTAAATCCTGTCCATTGAACTCCGCACGCACGCTGCCAGCGAAAATCTTGGGCGATTTTTCGCCGTTTTGCACCTGTTGCAGCACCCGTATTGCCTCTTCGACATCCTGCACCACCAGCGCACAGCGGTGTTTGAAATGCTGCCGCCGATCTGCCAGCGTCATTGCCAGGCTGGGCATATCTGCTTGACTGAGTTCAGCTTTTTGCAGAAACGCCCGCAGCGCCGCGACTTTTTCCTGCAACGCCAGTTCAGTGGCAGCCGACAGGAACAGCGGATAAAAGCGGCTTTCCAGCGGCAGGCGCGTCTGCCCTTCATAGCTGGCGACCACCATGTGCGCATTGGTGCCGCTCACACCAAAGGCGCTGACTGCGCCTAAACGCTGGGCATCAGTCCAGGCAGTCGGGGTTTTGTTGACATAAAACGGCGAAGCTGCCCAGTTGATATAAGCATTTTCCTGCTGACAATGCAGGCTGGCGGGAATTTGCTGATGGCACAACGCCAGCACCAAATTGACCAGACTGAGCAAGCCGGACGCGGCAAAAGTGTGCCCAAAATTGGTTTTGGCAGAAGTCAGCGCACAATAGCGGGTTTTCTCGGTATAGCCTTTAAAAGCGTCATACAAGGCATTGATTTCTATTGGATCGCCCAGTTTAGTACCAGTGCCGTGCGTGACCAGGTAGCCGAGGTTTTCTGGGTTAAGCGCAAATCTGTCGTACACCGATTTCAGCAGCTTAGTCTGCGCCTTGCCGTTGGGGACTGTGATGCCGTTGGTTTTGCCATCGTAATTGATGGCGCTGCCTTGAATCACTGCATAGATCGCATCCTTGTCGCGCTCTGCATCGCTTAAGCGTTTGAATACTAAAGCAACTACCGCTTCGCCAGGGGTCATGCCATCGGCGCGGCTATCGAACGCAAAGCAATGTCCGCTGGGTGACAGCATTCCGGCTTCGTGGATTTCCACAAAGGTTTTCGCCGACAGCAACAGATTCACACCCGCTGCAATCGCCGTGTCGCATTCGCCCGCACGCAACGACAAACATGCCTGATGCGCGGCGACCAAACCCGACGAGCAGGCGGTGTTAAGCGCCATGACAGGTCCGTCAAAATTGAGGAAATACGCCAAACGTGCGGCGAGAATGCCGTCGTGTTCTGCGCCCAGGCTTTTATCCTCATCGCGGGCAAAGAAATCGCCACGCTCCACACCGACAAACATGCCCATCGTTTGGCGCTGTATCTGCGCTGCGCCATAACCTGCGTCTTCCAGCGCGTTCCAAGCCTCCTGCAACAACAGGCGTTGGCGCGGGTCCATCGAGCGGGCTTCACGCGGAGAAATTTCAAAAAACAGCGGATCAAATTCTTCAATGCCCGGCAACAAGCCACAGCGCCACGCCATGCGGTCTGCCGTATCGCCGTATGTTTTACGCCAATCGAAACGTGCGGGCGGAATCTCGCTGATGGCTTCTGCGCCGTCGAGCAGGAGTTGCCAAAACTCTTCAATGTTACGCGCCGCCGGAAAACGCCCGCTCATGCCGATAATGGCAATGGGTTCGGCAGTCTGAGCGGGCAGGTTTTGAATGGGCGCCTGAGCAGTCTGAGCGGCGGATGGCGCTGCGCTTATCCGCCCTACAGCCACAGCAGCCTGGCTCTGGGCGGGCGCGGTTTCTTGGCGATAAAAGCTTTCCAGCAGCGCCTGGTGTTTGCTGTGGAAATACTCCACCAGCGCGGCGATGGTGGAATAACCAAAGAAAATTGAAGGGCTTATCTCGATTCCGTAGTATTGGCTTAAACGCTCGGCAAATTCGGCTAAGGTGATGGAATCAAAGCCAAATTCTGCTAGATTTTCATGGGCTTGCAGATCATTGACTGGGATGCTCAACAGCTTGGCGATTTGCTGTTTCAGGTCATATTCCAGGCATTGCGCCAGGGTAAAACCCTGCATTTCTGGGCGGCGTGCGCTTCCAGGGTGCCGCCCTGGGCTAGTATCTGTCGCCCTTTCAGGGCTAAAACCGCTGTTGTGCATACGCCAACCCAAGAAACGCTGCATAGCCGCCGGATCGCCTGCCAAAACTAGAGGCTGACGCAGTTCCGCTTGCGCCAGCAGTTGCTCCAGCAACGCCATGCCTTCAGCGGTTTGTAACGCCCGCAGACCGCTGGATTGCAGGTAAAGCTGCGTGTTGTCTGCGCAAGCCAAGCCCATGCCGCCGTCTTGCCACAGGGGCCAGAGAATCGCCTGATGTGGCGTCGCGCTGCTGCGGTTTTTATACGCGGCATACGCCATCAGGAAGCGGTTAGCAACTGCATAATCGCAAGAGCCAAAATCGCCTAAAATCGCCGAAGCCGAAGAGAAATAGCAGACAAAATCTAGGTTTTCGCTGGCAAATAGTTTGTCCAGCACCAAAGTGCCCGCGACTTTCGGCTGCAACACCTGGTTAAAATGCGCCAGGTCGCTGTCCAGCAGGCTGCCGCCGCTGGTTTCTACCCCCGCCACATGCAGCACGCCGTTGAGCCTGGCGAAACCCGCTTGTGTGCGGATTGCCGCCAAGCCTTGCTGCATGGCGTCAAAATCAGCGACATCCGCTTGCAGGTACAACGCCTGGCTACCTGCCTGTTGCAACTCGTCCAGCAAGGCGCGTTTGCGGGCATCCAGCGGCGAGCGCCCAGACAAAATCAGCTTAAGCGGCTGTTTGCTTGCCAGGTAGCGTGCTAACAAGGCGCCCAAGCCACCACAGCCGCCGGTGATCAGATAAGTGCCGCCGGATTGGATGCGGCTGCTTGCGGTCTGTAGCTGGGTTTCGCGGATGCGTAAGACCTGGCGCTGGTTGCCTTGATACAGACAATTGTCCGGCTGGGCGCCGTGTAATTCCTGCCACAAACGCTGCGCCCAGGTGTCTAGCGGGATTTCACCACTTTGATAAAGCGTTGCGCAGTGCAGTTTGGGCAACACCAGCGGCAAGGAACGCGCAAAACCGATCCAGGATTCCGCGTAGCAACGGCGGGCATCTTCGGGCAATTGCGCCGTCAACACGCAGCGCAGGCGGGTTAAGCGCGTCGTGGCAATGGCTTGCAGCAGATGCACAATGGGCGCGTAATTTTCATTAGAATCAGCAATATACAGGAGCGCATCCAGACTACCCGATGCGTTCAGAATATGCGCCAACGCTGGTTGATAACCGAGCGCATCCTGCGCTAATAGCGTGTCCTCGGCGAGTTCTGCGTCGCCAGCGGTGACGATGAACCACAGGCGCAATGCTGGCGCCAGCGCGGTGAAAGCTTGGCGCAAGGGCGCAATGATCGCGGGGTTGCTGACCAGGCACGCCAGGCTGTTGATGCGGACGCGGGTGTCTGTGGCTAAAGCGGCTTCTGCCCAATATTCCTCAAACGTCATCAGCGGGCTAAGCGGCGCTGATTGCGGGCTTATCTCGGCGGCGTGGCTAAACCCGTAAGGCGGATAAGGCGCGTCTGTTTGCGCCGCCATCCGCCATTTCGGAGCTTCCGAATGTCGCATGACGCTACCGCTTATGCGACCTACGCTGTCTGCATCTACATCGTTTGTATTTGTAATGGCGTTGTCCACCCAATAACGCTGCCGTGCAAAGGGATACGTTGGCAGCGATAGGGTGCGATAGCCCGTGCCTTGGAATAAACGCTCGAACCTCAGCGCATAGCCCTGGCTATAGAGATCGGCAATGGTTGCCAACAATTCCAGATAGGCGCTGCAGCTGGCGTGCAAACTGTCTTCAATACATTGATTACCATAGTTTTTCAGCGATGACTGTTCGCGCTGTTCGCCGTCGTTGAGCGCCGCCACATAAAGCGGGCGCACTTTGCCGCCGTCAAGCCATTTTTCCAGATAACCCACCAGTTCTTCCAGCGTGCGGAACACAGCCGCCAGGCGGTGTTTGAAATGCTTGCGTCCCAGCAACAAGGTGCGGCTCAGATTGCCGCAGTCCGTCGCGGGCTGTTGCTGGCAAAATGCCAGTAATTGCGCAACTTGCTGGCGTAACTGGGCGTCGCTGCGTGCCGAGAGCGCCAGCAGATAGGCGGGTTTTTGCGGTGAACGAACAGCGCGTGCGGGTGCTTCTTCCAGCACCAGGTGCGCGTTAGTGCCGCTGGCGCCAAAGGAACTGACCGCCGCCAGACGCGGCTGACCCGCTGGCACTTGCCAGGCTTTCAGCGCGCTGTTGACGTAAAAGGGGCCATCTGCCAACTCAATGTTGGGATTGCACTGCGCAAAGTGCAGCGACGCCGGAATTTGCTGATGGCGCATTGCCAGCAGCACCTTGATCACGCCCGCCACGCCCGCCGCCAGTTGCGCATGACCTAGGTTGGTTTTGATGCTGCCCAGCGCACAGTAGTGTGTGCGGTCGGTGTAATGGCGGAAGGCTTTTTTCAGCGCATTGTATTCAATAGGATCGCCCAAAATAGTGCCAGTACCGTGTGCTTCGATCAGGCTGATGTCGGCTGGGTTAATCTGGAAGCGGTCATAAATGTGCCGCTCCAGTCGCTCCTGGGCTTTGGCGCTGGGCGCGGTGATGCCGTTGGTGGTGCCGTCTTGGTTAATGCCGATGCCGCGAATAATGCCGTGAATCTGATCGCCGTCTGCCAGTGCCGCTGCTAACGGCTTGAGCACCAGCACGCCGACGCCTTCGCCCGGCGCAAAGCCGTCAGCGCGACTATCAAAGGTATGGCAACGTCCGCTGGGCGACAACATGCCGGCTTTGTTTGCCAGCAAATACAAATCCGGCGTCACATTGAGAAACACCCCGCCTGCCAACGCCAATTCGCTATCACCCTGCCATAAACCCTGGCAAGCCAGATGAATTGCCACCAGCGAACTGGAGCACGCGGTATCTACTGCCACCGCAGGTCCTTGTAAATCCAGGAAATAAGCAATGCGGGCAGGGATAATCGAAGCCATGTTGCCCCAAAACGCTTGCGCGGGAATGTCCTCGGCAAAAAGCTGTTTATAGTCGCCTTGTCCACAGCCCACATACACGCCACACCGCTGGCTTTCAATGCGCGCACCAGCATAACCTGCGTCTTCCAGCGCGTGCCAGGCTTCTTGTAGGAATAGCCGCTGTTGCGGGTCCATGTAAGTGGCTTCGTGACCAGAAATGCTGAAAAACTGCGGGTCGAACAGATCAATATCCGACAAAAAACCGCCGTCATGACAGAAATTTTCGCTTTGCTGGCGGGCATCAGCAGACAAATCCCAGCGGCGGATGGGTTCGATCAAATCATCGCCATTCGCCAAATGCTGCCACAAGGCTTCCACCGAATCGGATTGCGGAAAACGCCCGCTCATGCCGATGATGGCGATCGTCGGTTGTTCTTCTTGAATAGGGCGGATTAAGTGCAGCATATCCGCCGTTTCTAAATTTGCGCTTTCCAGCACCTCTGCTGCGGGTATGTCCTGGTTTAACACAGCGGCAATCGCGCTGGCATGAGAAGACAAAAGATGCGCTGCCAAGCGATTGATCGAGCTGTAATCAAAAATCACGGTGGTTTCCAGCTTGAGCGCCAATGCCTGATTGAGCAATTCGACAAAGTTGACGCCCGTAATGGAATCTACGCCGTAATCAGAGAAAGAGGCTTCCGCATCAATCCGTGCAGCTTCCACTTTCAGCGCACGGGAAAGCTGCTCGCTGATCACTTGCTGAAGCGGCGATTCCAGCGCGCTTGTGTGTAAACCTGCCAGGTTTTTGCTGACCGCTGTCTCTGTGCTTGGTGCATTTTCCGCCAGGATAATCTGCAAACCGAAATCGTGCTGCGCCTGCGCTGGAAACGCGATATTGGAGAAATTCAGCCGCGCCAATAATTGTTGCCAGGTGTCCGGCGCAATCGCCGGTGAGCCTGCAATGCGCAGGTGCGGGTCTTCAAACAGCCACCAGCCTTCCAAAAGCCCAAAGGTTAAATGCAGGAACAAGGAATTTTGCGCCAATTCATGCAGCAAAATCAGTCCGTGTTCCTTGAGCAAGGCTTGCGCATTGCGCAAAGTCTGCTCAATGTTGCGCGTGGCGTGCAGCACATTGGTGGCAATCACCAAATCATAAGCCCCGGCTTCAATGCCCGCCTGCTGCGCTAGCGGCTTCGCGGCATTGAAAATCTGGTAACGCAAGAAAGGATTGTCTTGCGCGTAATTCGCCTCTGCGTGCATCAAAAAGGCTTTGGACAAATCCGTGTAGCAATATTCCGCAATCTGCTGTTTGTGCGCGGCGCTCAGGCGCTGGAAGATAATCGCGCTGGTGCCGCCGGTGCCCGCGCCTATTTCAAACAGGCGCAGTTTCGCGCTGGGATTTTGTTGCTGGCGCAGTTCAATATAAGCAGCCACCAAATCTGCCAGAATCTGATTAAAGTAATCAGCCAACGCATTGTTTTTATAAATGTTCTCCACCATCGTCATCGCCGAGTTGGGGAACATCACATCGGTTGCTGGGGTTTTGCCGGTCAAAATTGCGGGTAAAGCCCGCAACATGGCTTCGGCTAAAGCAATGCGTGCCTGCATGGGTGCTGCCGCCGCGCTGGTTTTGTAGCTTTCCCACTGCTGCCACAGCGCTGTGCTGTCCGTTTCAGGCGGTTGTGTGCGGACAAACACAGTGCGCGTGCTGTGCAGCCATTTTTGATGCAACGGCAGGATAGCTGTTTCCGCGACGCTTGCCAGTTGCGCTTGCAGCAGAGGGCGCAGCAGCGCATCCAGCACCTGTGCCTGCGCCACATACTCAGCCACCGCCGCCGTATCCTGCGGCGCCAGACGTTGCAACAATGCTGGCATATCCACCGGTGCAGGTGTAACAGGCGTAGGGCGGATTAAGCGCAGCGTATCCGCCATTGGCTGCGTAACCGCTGGCGCATCCACCCAATAACGCTCTTTCGCAAACGGATAAGTCGGCAGGCTCACACGCCGGGGCGTGGCGCCCGCATACAAATTGCTCCAATCCAACGCCAAGCCCTTCACCCAAACTTCCAGCAGCTTGTGGTATTTACCGCTGGCAAGCCAAGCTTTAGCCATGCTGTGCCAATCTTCGTCCGCCTCAAACAGCGCCAGCGCGTTTTTATGCTGTTTCACATTGCCGCGATAAAGCCCCGCCAGACTATCTTCGCCCTGGATAAAGCGGCGTAATTTCTCGCGCACCTCATCCAACGCACTGGCTTGGAACGCCAGGCGTTCTTCCAGGGCTT
>DYPD01000010.1:0-7299 GCA_020720115.1 Thiomargarita sp.
TTCTTCCTCAAGAAATAACGAAAAAACCGGTAACAGTTTTTCAAATTCCTTCCTTAATTGGGTCATCCCCGTCATTACTTTAACCTTGTTGGCATTGATGTTGTCCATAGCGGCGGCGTAATGTGGGAATTCGCTCGCGGATTCCGTTGCGCTACATGCGAGCTACTGCTACTGATTGAGCAATGAGTTTTCCTAACCATTTAAATTGAGGCGTATTTATGAGTAATGTGCGCACCCCAAGGGGCGATTTGGATACATTCTGGAATAAGATTTACTGAGATGAGTTCAGTTCTGATGAGCAAGCGCTTTGGTCAACATTAGGTTGGACTAAAAGCTCCTGGAATAATAATAGACTTGTTGCGACATAAATCCAGTAAAAATGCGGAGTTCGAGAATATAACTGACTCCAAATTTTTCAGATTTCAGCTAAGCCATTGATTTTTCATAGTCATCAAGCCAAAGCACTTTTTATAAGACATTGATTTTTCTTGTTTTATAGGCGCAACAAGTCTAATCAAGGCTATGTTGCTTCGGATGATAAATACTGGGATGATTTAACCCAACTCGAACAAGCCGCTTTAATTGTTTTAGGTTATGACAAAGAATATTGGGACAATAGATAGCCTGATGAGGGCGCTTGCGCAATCAGGGCTACTGACGGTTATGTGTGCGCTAAAAACAGTGCACACGTTAGCCAAACTGACGTGAGCCAGACTTTAATAATCATACCCGCCAGAAGCAGTTTCAGGCGGAACGCAGTCTATTCATTTATCGGAGTTTTCATGTTGACCACTATCGCGGCTATTTTAGCCAGCAAGCAGTTCCAAACCGGGATCATCGGTGTGATCCTGCTCAATGCCGCCCTTCTCGGCGTGCTGACGCTACACGACCTTGATCCAGACATCGTCCATGCACTGGAAATGCTCGACGGGCTGTGCCTGCTCATCTTCTGTATCGAAATTCTAATGAAGCTCATGGTGTATCGCCTCAGCTTTTTCCGCGATGGCTGGAATGTCTTTGACTTTATCGTTGTCGCCATTGCCTTAGTGCCGGCAACCGGTCCCCTGTCGGTGCTACGCGCCATGCGAGTGTTGCGCTTGTTGCGCCTCGTCACCGCGTTACCTGCTATGCGCCGCGTGATCGCTGGCATGTTCAATTCGATTCCTGGCGTGGCTTCTGTTGCTGGAATATTGCTGGTCATTTTCTATGTATCATCCATTATGGCTATCGGCTTCTTCCGCGAAGCTGATCCGGAAAAATTTGGCTCAATGGGGGACACTTTTTTCACTCTGTTTCAGTTGATGACTACAGAAGGCTGGCCCACCATTACCAAAAACCTCATGGAAACCATGCCTTACGCCTGGCTGTTTTTTATCCCCTTCTTGCTGTTTACCACCTTTACCACCTTGAACCTGGTGTTTGGCATCATCGTCAGCGCAATGGAACAGGCTAAAGAAGAGGAAGCGCGGGATGACATGGCAAAACAGGGCATGAAAGTTAGCGAGGAGACCAATGAGGTGCGGCTTGCAGTGATCGAAAACGAAGTAAAGAGCATTACTGGCGAACTGGCGCAGTTACAGGTAGCACTGGAGCGGTTGCTTGATAAGCAGTCGGCAACAACCAACCCTATTCAACTCACGGAGAAATAAGCCATGTTAACTACCCTCCTTGCGCTACCGGAAAAGCCGTCATTCCAGCGATTTATCATTGGTGTCATCCTGTTTAACGCCTTTATTCTGGGTTTGCTCACCATTCAAGGACTCAACGAGAATCTCGTTGTTCTGTTAGAAACCCTCGACGCAACTTGTCTAGGGATATTTTGCGTTGAACTCACGCTAAAACTGCTAGGGCAACGCCTGAAGTTCTTCAGTGACGGCTGGAATATTTTCGACTTTTTGGTGGTAGCAGTCGCCCTGGCACCCGCTACCGGTTCCCTGGCGGTGTTGCGCGCAATGCGCGTATTCCGCGTGATGCGCCTGGTGACTTCGGTGCCTTCCATGCAGCGCGTCCTCAACGGCATGTTTTCCGCCATTCCCGGTGCCGCCTCGGTAGCAGGTGTGCTGTTGATCATCTTTTATGTGTCGGCAATTATGGCAACCAATTTCTTCAGCGAAGTTGATCCCGCCAACTTTGGTCATCTCGGCTTAACCTTCTTCACCCTATTCCAGTTTCTTACTATGGAAGGCTGGCCTGACATTGCCCGCCCGGTCATGGAAAAAATGCCTTATGCCTGGATGTTTTTCATTCCCTTCATCTTGCTAACAACCCTGACCACCTTAAACCTGCTGTTTGGCATCATTGTTGACGCAATGGAAAGTGCCAAGGAAGAAGAAGCCCGCGATTCGCTGGCAGGCAGAGGCATTAGCATGTCCCCTGAGAGTAATGAAATGCGCCTGGCGATCATTGAGCAGGAAGTGCGTGGCATTCGGGGAAAAATTGCCGCACTGTCTGAGCGCATTGATCGAGGCTGATAGTCCGGTAGAGTGGGCAACTTCTTTTCGTGCCCATTCGCCATGCGCATCAACGCACCCACCGAAACCATACTGTTTTCTGCGGCGTTGCCGCCCATGAGAGAAACAAACGCGGCGTAATCTTGGAACCACTCACTGGACTGGCTAAACGAGTAAACCAACCTGACAGCATGGGTCGCATTGAAACGCTGTGCCTCAATAGACTTGTTGCGCCTATAAAATAAGAAAAATCAATGCCTTACAAAAAGCACTTTAGCTTGATGACTACGAAAAATCAATGGGTTAGCTGAAATCCGAAAAATTTAGAGTCAGTTATATTCTCAAACTCCGCATTTTTACTGGGTTTATGCCGCAACAAGTCTAATAATAGCTGATGCTGCGCGGTGCAGAAGCTGATAGCGCGTGGTGTCCGGTACGGCAGACAAGCCCAGCAACGTGAGCAGATAGGCTAGGCGCTCTGCCTTAAAAATAACGCGATCCCCCGCAAGGGGGGACTGGAAGGGTAAAAGACAGAGGGCAAAGGGTTAAAGGGGAAAAGCCTAAAGCGTAAAGAATTCTAGGAAGAAACAGCGACGAGGCGAAACCCGTTGTTGTTGTTCCTGTTAGAAGAGGTGACGTAGTAACGGTTAGCCAAACGGCAGTTACCCGCACCGTTGTTCCACGCGCAACCACGCAACGACTTGTCTTTGCTGCTGTTTTGTGAAATTTTTAGAGCCTCTCCGCTACTGTAAGGCGCATCATCGCTGCCTGTCCATTCCCCTACATTACCTAGGATGTCATAAAGTCCAAAAGGATTTGGCTTGAGTTGTTTAACGGGATGGGTTTGCTCTCCAGCATTTTCAGAAAACCAAGCATAATCCCCCAGTTTGTTTGCATCTTCACCAAAAAAATACGTTGTTTGTGTACCGGTACCGCCGCGTGCGGCATATTCCCATTCAGCTTCAGTAGACAATCGGTAGGTATAACCCTTACCTTTTTCCAATTCATTTAAGCCTGCAATGAAAGATTGAACATCATGCCAGCTAACTTGTTCAACTGGATACAGGCGGCTATCTACACTAAGGACGCTGGCGTTAAAGTATGCAGGTGTGGTTTTCATCACGGCATACCACTGGGCCTTGCGTGACTTCCGTTTCGCCCATGTATAGTCGGATTACTGAATCTTTAAAATAAAAGATATATAAAATCATATGCTTAATAATTATAAAAATATAATTATTGAGTAATCCTACTATAAAAAGGCTGCTTGAATTGAATGACTTGCGGTGGGATTTCGTTTTCATTGCAACCAGGTACTGCGTTGGGAATACAATCTGTTCCCAGAATGAAAGTGCCAGTGGGAATCTTCACAAATTTTATACCAATGGAATTGGTGAAGCTTTCTGAGGTACTACGGCTTTGAGAAGCTTGGTTTTCGCCATCTGCTGGGTTGTTATTCAGCGTTTTTTTACAGGCTTCGAGTTCAGACTCGGTTGGGGTCAAATCAATATAGAGAGCACGACGGTCTTTTTTCTTTAATGCCAATCGGTAGTCGTCGAGAATACCCTTAATAAATACGTCGTCCACACTTCCTTTTGCTACTTCAGCATAAATGCGATCTGCATCTAAATTCAGGCGTGCAAAGTTTTCGTGGATAGTTTTCCTTGCCCACAGCAAAGCTTTCATGGTTTCTTGCGGCACTTTTGACCAATCTAAGCGGGTGTCATCATAGCCATTGGTAATACATTGTTCATCAAACAAGGGATGTAATAAAAATTCTCCGTCAGCCTTGCCTAAAATTTCAACTGCTTCAATAAGCTTGCCTTCACGGGTTTTATTTAACAGCGGTGGCTGTGTGGCTAGAGTGATGTGCTTGAGGTATTCATAGGTGGCTTGCGCATCCAATTTGCGCACACCTGCTTCATCCATATCTACTACCGCCCAACTGTTGGTACGCTCTTCTGCTTTTTGCACTAGACGTTTGGTACGCAAGGCATCTAGCACATTGGCATCATCTGGGGTTTCTGCCAGTTTTTTCAGTAAATCAAGCTCAGATAGTTTGTTCACATCGCCTAATTCAACGGGCTTAGGCTCGGCAGTATGGCAGAATTTTTCAATGCGTTTAGCTTGTCCCAACACGATACCTTCAATGTCAGTCAGCTGCTTGATACTGGTAGAACAGAGTAAGTCAAGTGCGGTCAGATCATTTTTTTCCAGCGCTTCTATCACCGCTGCTGTTACGCCAACTTGGGTGTAAGGTTTTGCTTCAGCGCGTCCGTCATAGGTTCAGCCATGACAGGCTGAACAAGCAAGGCGGATACAATTAACCAGAGAGTTTTACGGTGCATCAGGATTCTCCTTATTTAAGGTAGGGAATAGTAAACAGGGTAAAGCTATCTTAATAGAGATACTCTTTAACGGGTAAGCGGTTTCGTTTATGGGCGCTTGTGCTGTAGAGTTTGCGGGAATTTAGCTGGTGACAAGCTGGTGCTTTACGCGCTATTTTGAAATATCCTTATGATTCTATGGAGTATTTCAGTAGTGTAGGGTGCGCTAATGCCGCTGATAAACTTTGTGTTTGTGCAACTAACACGGCATTTTGCACACGCTCAACCTAGAATTAGGCACAATTCTACATTTTTCCAGATGTAAAAACTCAGGCACATGCAAGGTGTAACAGGGAGCGCGTATTACGCATTTCCCGAATCAATTCATCGCTGTCTCTGCATGTATGCACTTGGTTTCGCGGCTGGGTTAGATTAAACGCTTGGCGATGAAGATTCTTGCGCTTTGATTTCGCGCATAATATCTTTCACCGATATGCCTTGAAAAACTTGTTTTCTTTCAGTGGTGTAATCCCCTGTTCCAACTTGAAATTGGCTGAGAAATCTTAAGGTATCTACAATACCGATTTCTTTAAGCAATATTTGGGTTGCGGTTCTATTCAGTTGTTGCATGGTTTTTACTTGAATATTCATGATATGAGGTTTTTCTCATATGGCTTTGATTGTTGTGCTGTTGGCAGGGCGTTATGCGTACAGCAGATGCTTTGCATACAGCTCGCGTAAGAGGGCGTGTCCACCTTGCAGGACGATTTCTGGTTGTGGATGCTGTAGTTCGGTGCAGATTTGGCTTAAGAGTGCGCGTGCGCTTTGTTGTCCGTTGGCGCTGTCAATCAGGGCAAGCAGGCGGGCGCTGACGGGGTTGAGTTCGAGAAAATGCACTTCGTCATCGGGATCGCGGTAGAGGGCGAGGTAGGTGGCTTGCGCGGGTGGCGCGGTGGGTTGGTAGGTTGGGCTGATTTGATGTACTGGATAGCGGTAGGCGAATATCCACGCCAGTGGGCTGAGGCGCGGGTGGGCGTTGAATAGGTCGTCTGGGGTGCGCAGGGTTTGCCAGTCTAGTTCGTGGCTGTCTATGGATAAACCCAGTTCTGCCCATTCGTAATGGGCGAGTTCCCATAAAAATGGGGGGTCTTGCGGCTGGGGTTCGCGTTCTTCTTCTAGGTAGCGCAAAAATTCTGTGGGTATTTGTGCAAACAGGGGCGTGTGGGCTTCGTGGTTGGCGAAATAGTCTTTAATTAAATCATGCCACTGCGTATCTGGTAGGAGCTTGCGCAAGACTGGATAGGTGCTGGCTAATAGGCTTTGTACATTGTTGTAGAAAAGTTCGCAGTAAACCGCCATGCGCTGTGCTTCGACATCCGGCGGGGCGGGGTTGTGCTGGGGATTGCGGATGTGCGCGGCGAAGGTGCGTTGTATTTGTGTGAAATCAGGCATGGGCGGTAAGGGCGGCGGGGTTGCTGTGGGCTTGTTGTATGGCGGCGATCTGTGCTACTTCTTGTAACAAATGGGGCAGCGGCGGGATATTGAAATCGCGCTCTAGTAGCGTGGGAAACACGCCGAAGGTTGCAAATGCGAGGTGCAGCAAGTGCCAGACGGGATCAATCACGTCTGCGCCGTGTGTGTCTACGATCAGGTTTTCAGACTCGTTGTAGTGTCCGGCTATGTGTGCGTAGCGAATGCGTTTGCCAGGCAGGGCTTTAAGGAAGGTTTCGGCGTCGTAGCCGTGATTGACGCTGTTGACGTAAATATTATTGACATCAATGAGCAAATCGCAATCGGCTTCTGCGATGACGGCGTTAATGAATTGAATTTCCGAGAGTTCTTGTCCTGGTGCGGCGTAGTAGGAGACATTTTCAATGGCAATGCGCTGTTCGAGAATATCTTGGGTTTGCCGAATGCGGGCGGCGACCTGTTTGATCGCGGCTTCGGTAAAGGGAATCGGCATTAAGTCGTACAGGTGCCCGTTATCGCCGCAATAGCTTAAGTGCTCGCTGTAGCAGGGAATTTGATGTACCGCCATAAAGTGTTTAAGGCGTTTTAAGAAGGCTTCATCCAGCGGGGTAAAGCCGCCGAGATTGAGCGACAATCCGTGACACAGTACCGGATGCGCTTCGGTGAATTGGCGAAAACGCTTGCCTAAACGTCCGCCCAAGCCGAGCCAGTTTTCGGGTGCGACTTCGAGAAAAGCGATTTGCGTGGGAAATTGAGCCTCCAGCGCGTCCATTAAGGCACCGCGCCGGAGTCCCAGACCCGCGCCCTGTACAGAATAAGTCATAGCAGGGGTCTCGCAGCCGAATTATTTAGCGCCGCCACATTTGCCTTCAGCCGCTTTGCCTTCTTTTTCACCTTCTTTTGCACTGCCGCATTTGCCTTCACCGCATTTGCCTTCAGCCGCTTT
Source organism: Thiomargarita sp. (assembly GCA_020720115.1). Classification (GTDB taxonomy): domain Bacteria; phylum Pseudomonadota; class Gammaproteobacteria; order Beggiatoales; family Beggiatoaceae; genus BB31. Next base: position 7,194 of record DYPD01000010.1, read on the forward strand.
GCCTTCTTTTTCGCCTTCTTTTGCACCGCCGCATTTGCCTTCAGCCGCTTTGCCTTCTTTTTCGCCTTCTTTTTCGCCTTCTTTTTCGCCTTCTTTTGCACCGCCG
>DYPD01000010.1:7399-55359 GCA_020720115.1 Thiomargarita sp.
GCCTTCTTTTTCGCCTTCTTTTTCGCCTTCTTTTTCGCCTTCTTTTGCACCGCCGCATTTGCCTTCGCCGCATTTGCCTTCCATATTTTTAGCATCTGGGGCTGCCGCTTCGGTGGTTTCTGCGGCTGCCAGGTTCATATAACCCGCTCTCAACTCATTCATGCCAAAAGGATTGGCATCTGCTTGAGCAATAGCCGGCAGAGTCAGACCGCCAACGCTCAGTGCAGCACTCACAGCCAGAGCCAGAGGGTTCTTTACGCTTTGCTTAGACATGATTATAGCCTCCAAAATAATAGGGTTAAGGGATTTACTGCTGGAAAAATTCTGCCTCAGTTAGCCGTAAAACACAAGCGATTTAGTCAGCCTCTTGCTTTTCCTGATTTAGCCATTAACATGCAAGCCATGTTTAAACGACTCCAAGAAGACCTTGCCTGCGTTTTTGCACGCGATCCCGCTGCCCGCACCCGTTGGGAAGTGGCATTAAATTATCCGGGCGTACATGCTATCTGGCTGCATCGTGTGGCACATGCCCTGTGGCAGCGACACTGGAAAGGGCTGGCACGGTTTATTTCGACTGTTAGCCGTTTTATAACTGGCATTGAAATTCACCCAGGTGCGACCATCGGGCGGCGTTTTTTCATTGATCATGGCATGGGCGTAGTGATCGGTGAAACCGCCGTGATTGGTAACGACTGCACCCTGTATCACGGCGTCACGCTGGGCGGCACCACCTGGCAAAAAGGCAAGCGCCACCCCACACTTGGCGATAATGTGGTGGTCGGCGCTGGGGCTAAAGTGCTGGGACCAATCCTTATCGGCGACAATGCGCGGATTGGCTCTAATGCAGTGGTGGTCAAACCAGTACCGCCGAATGCTACAGTCGTTGGCATTCCGGGGCGCATTATTGAAGCCAACGAAACCCAAGATACCAACGAACGCCGCCAAGCGATTGCGAAGAAAATCGGTTTTGATGCTTACGGCACCGCCAATGACATGCCCGACCCCGTTGCACACGCCATCAACTGTATGCTGGATCACATTCAAGCAATGGATAAACGCATGGATGCTATGTGCTACAGCATTCGCCAACTGGGTGTATCCATTGAAGAAACCGAAATTTTGCCAACGCTGACAGATTGCGAAATCCACAGTGGCGATTCAGTAAAACCCGACAACAGCTTGATTTCTAAACAAGAAACCCAATAAAATACTAGGGATAAATTTTGGCAGACATTCTTATAAAAAGTATCAGTTCATGCCATTTGATAAAGATAAACGCCCCTTAATTTTAAGAAAATACTTGACTATTTTTGTCAGGTACAGCATATTCAGAACTGCTTACATCAAAAAAGCACAAGCGTTGCAATTGAGGCATTCGAGCATTTTAGCCATTGAGTCGCTAAAAATTGCACGCCTGCCAAGCAGCATAAACAGTTTTAACAGTACATTCAGGGCTTTGCAGCCAAAGGGGATGTTATGCGATTAACCACAAAGGGTCGGTACGCAGTGACCGCCATGCTGGATTTAGCCATTAATGATCAGCAAGGACCTATCACCCTTGCCGACATTTCCAAGCGCCAAGGTATTTCTTTATCTTATCTGGAACAACTCTTTTCCCGCTTGCGTAAGCAAGGTTTAGTAGATAGCGCACGCGGACCTGGCGGCGGCTATAAACTCAGCCGTCCGGCTAATCAAATTGCAGTGGCTGAAGTCATTACCGCAGTGGATGAAACAGTAGACGCTACCCGTTGCAAAGGCAAACAAAATTGCCATAATTCTCATGAATGCCTAACCCATGAACTGTGGACTGATTTAAGCAATCAGATTCATGAGTTCTTAAGCAAAATTACCTTAGCCTATCTGGTTGAAAGACGTGGAACAGTCACTTGCAAACATACCAATCAGCAAGATGCCGCACACAAGCAAATGTCCAAAGAAACTATCATCAGTATCTCTGCCTAAATGACTGCTAGGAGCATCGTCTATGAATATCCCCATTTACATGGACTATTCTGCAACCACACCCGTTGATCCAAGAGTTGCAGAAAAAATGATGCACTACTTGACCCAACAAGGTAAATTCGGCAACCCCGCCTCGCGCTCGCACAAATTTGGTTGGGAAGCCGAAGCAGCCGTGGAAGAAGCCCGTCAACAGGTCGCTGATTTAATCCACGCTGATCCCAAAGAAATCGTCTGGACTTCAGGTGCCACCGAATCCAACAACCTCGCCCTCAAAGGCGTAGCACATTTCTACGGCAAACAAGGCAAACACCTCATCACCTGTAAAACGGAACACAAAGCCGTACTAGACACCTGTCGCCAACTTGAACGCGAAGGCTTTGAAGTCACCTACCTCGATCCCGAACCCAACGGCTTAGTTGATTTAAACAAACTCCAAGCCGCGATGCGTGATGACACCATCCTCGTTAGCCTGATGCACGTCAACAACGAAATCGGTGTCATCACCGACCTACAAGCCGTAGGCGAAATCACCCGCCCGCGCAAAATCCTATTCCATGTGGACGCAGCCCAAAGTGCAGGCAAAGTCCCCATCAACATGGAAACCATGAATGTTGACCTCATGTCCTTTTCCGCCCACAAAGCCTACGGACCCAAAGGCATCGGCGCTTTATATGTGCGCCGCAAACCGCGAGTACGCATCGAAGCGCAAATGCACGGCGGCGGACACGAGCGCGGAATGCGCTCAGGCACCCTGCCCGTCCACCAAATCGTCGGCATGGGCGAAGCCTTCCGCATCGCCAAAGCTGAAATGGCAAGCGAAAATGAACGCCTGCGCCTATTACGCGACAAACTCTGGAACGCCCTCAAAGACATGGAAGAAGTTTACATCAACGGCGATTTAGAACTCCGCATTGCCGGCAACCTCAACATCAGCTTCAACTACGTCGAAGGTGAATCCCTCATCATGGCACTCAAAGACCTCGCGGTATCATCAGGCTCCGCCTGCACCTCCGCCAGCCTCGAACCCTCCTATGTGCTACGCGCCCTCGGACGCAACGACGAACTCGCCCACAGCTCGATACGCTTCACCCTCGGACGCTTCACCACCGAAGCAGACATCGAATACGCCATCCCACTGATTCGCAGCAAAATCGAAAAACTGCGCGCCTTATCACCACTGTGGGACATGTACAAAGCGGGTATTGACTTACACAGCATCCACTGGGATGCCCACTAATTTTCTCGCATCACGCAAAAATCCAAAATTAGGAGGTTTATCATGGCTTACAGCGACAAAGTTCTCGACCACTACGAAAATCCCCGCAACGTCGGCAGCTTCGACGACAGCGACGACAGCGTTGGCACCGGCATGGTCGGCGCACCCGCCTGCGGCGATGTCATGCGACTACAAATCAAAGTCAACGAACACGGCATCATTGAAGATGCCAAATTCAAAACCTACGGCTGCGGCTCAGCCATCGCATCCAGTTCCTTATTGACCGAATGGGTACAAGGCAAAAGCCTAGACGAAGCCGGCAAAATCAAAAACACCGACCTAGCCGAAGAACTGGCATTACCGCCCGTGAAAATCCACTGCTCAGTGTTGGCAGAAAGTGCCATTAAAGCCGCGATAAAAGACTATCAAAGCAAACATGGGATCAAAACAGAAGAACACGCGGTATCTGCTTAAGGCTAACACCTTCTAGGTTGCTCAAACATAGAAGGTGTTAATAGGCAAGCAAGGCTGTAAAAAATGTAGATAACTTACTCGCTAAACATGATTATCACCAAGATTTCTACGCAATGCTTATGGCTATTAAACCTGTGGTTCAAATTATAAAAATGACAGAACAAAAAAGTGATTTTGCATATTGGCAAACCCAACCTTATGAAAAACGCTTAGAAGCACTAGAAACCATCAGACAAGAATACAATAGTTGGAAGTATGGTATTCAACAAAGACTTCAAAGAGTTTATGCCATTACTCAACTTAAATGAAATCAAAGATAAAAATCTACACTGAGAGGTAATCAATATGGCTGTTACATTAACCGAATCGGCTGCCAAACATGTACAAAAAGCCTTAAACAAACGCGGCAAAGGCGTAGGCTTACGTCTAGGTGTACGCACTAGCGGCTGCTCTGGCATGGCATATATACTGGAATATGCGGATGATGTAGAAGAACACGATCAAATCTTTGAAAGTCACGGCATCAAAGTCATTGTTGACGACAAAAGCATGTTCTATATTGACGGTACAGAACTGGATTTCACCCGCGAAGGCTTGAATGAAGGCTTCAAATTCAACAACCCCAATGTCAAAAATGAATGTGGTTGCGGAGAAAGCTTCAACGTCTAATCTTTTAGCTTGAAGCGACTTGATCATGCCCACACAGTCTATTTTTCAAGCAAATCGGCGTTATTCATTCAGCGATTATTTTAACTTACCCAATCCGCCTGAAGAAATTATCGCCGAATGGGGTTATCGGTTAACGCTAGATAATTTAAGTCTGCCTTTAGCACACACCATAGAACCTCAATTTTCTGAAGTCTTCGGATAACCACTCATGTCTTTAACGCTTAATCACTTCCAACTCTTCAATCTCCCTGAAACTTTTGCAGTTGACAGCCTGATGCTGGCAGAAACCTTTCGAGAACTGCAACGCACTGCCCACCCTGATAAATTTGCCAATCGCTCTGATCAAGAACGCCGCCTAGCTATGCAACATGCCACGCAGATCAACGAGGCATTTCAAACCTTAAAGCATCCACTGAAACGTGGGCAATATTTGTTGATGCTTAAAGGCATTGAAATGGATAGCCAGCAAGCATCGGCGATGGATCAATTATTCTTGTTTGAACAAATGGAATTGCGCGAGAAACTAGAAAGCATTGCAAAACAAGCTGACCCTATGATGGCTTTAGAACAATTCATGGATAGTATTGCACAAGGCATTGAAAAGTTAATCAACACATTAAATCATCAATTTCAACAAGCTGATTATGCTGCCTGCCAAAACAGCATTCGCAAGTTACAATTCTTTTATAAATTGCAAGAAGAAGCCTTAAATTTAGAAGAACAACTTTAGGAAACCTCATGGCTTTATTACAAATCAGCGAACCCGGACAAACCCAAGCACCGCACGAACATCGCTTAGCCGTCGGTATTGATCTTGGCACGACCAACTCCTTAGTGGCGACGGTGCGTAGCGGCATGGCGGAAACCTTGCCCGACGCGCAAGGACGGCATTTGCTGCCTTCGGTGGTGCATTATCGGCAGGATGACGCGCCTTTGGTGGGGGTTGAAGCGCAAGAAAAAGCCAGCCAGGACCCGCTGAACACGATAGCCTCGGTGAAACGCTTGATGGGACGCGGCTTGCACGATGTCAAATCGGTAGGCTCTCGCTTACCTTATGATTTTATTGAGGAAACAGAAACAGCCAAAGGCATGGTAAAAATCCGCACCGCCGCTGGTGCGTTAAGCCCCGTGCAAATTTCGGCGGACATTTTGCATGCGTTGCGCGACCGCGCTAGAACCTCGCTCGGCGGCGATTTGACGGGCGTGGTCATCACCGTCCCCGCTTATTTTGACGACGCACAACGCCAAGCCACCAAAGACGCGGCGAAACTCGCGGGCTTACAGGTGTTGCGCCTGCTCAACGAACCCACCGCCGCCGCCGTCGCTTATGGTTTAGACAAAGCCGCCGAAGGCATTTTCGCCATTTACGACTTGGGCGGCGGCACTTTCGACATTTCCATTTTGCGCTTGCAACGCGGCGTGTTTGAAGTGATGGCAACGGCGGGCGACTCGGCTCTGGGCGGCGACGACATGGATCGCGTGATTGCACAATGGATTATGCAGCAAGCGGGCATTGCCGAGGACGCGGAACACAAGCACATTCGCCAACTGCTGTCCATCGCCCGCGCCGCCAAAGAGACGCTGACGGATCACGACACCGCCGCGATGCAACTGCAATTTGACAACGGACAACACTGGCAAGGACAACTCAGCCGCGCCCAATTTGACGAACTGATTGACCCGCTGGTGCAAAAAACCCTCATGCCCTGCCGCCGCGCCTTACGCGACGCGGGGCTTAGCATTGCCGACATCCGCGAAGTAGTGATGGTCGGCGGCTCCACCCGTGTGCTGCGGGTGCGTGCAAAAGTTGCCGAATTTTTCCAACGAAAACCGCATGTTGACATTGATCCCGATAAAGTGGTCGCCATCGGCGCGGCGATTCAAGCCGACATTTTGGCGGGCAACAAACCCGACAGCGACATGCTACTGCTCGATGTCACGCCGCTGTCGCTCGGTCTTGAAACGATGGGCGGCTTGGTGGAAAAAGTCATCCCGCGCAACACCACCATTCCCGTCGCCAAAGCGCAAGATTTCACCACCTTCAAAGACGGACAAACTGCGATGGCGATTCACGTCGTCCAAGGCGAGCGCGAACTCGTCACCGACTGCCGCTCGCTGGCGCGTTTTGAACTGCGCGGCATTCCGCCGATGGTCGCAGGTGCGGCGCGGATTCGCGTGACTTTTCAAGTAGATGCCGACGGCTTGCTCAGCGTTTCTGCACAAGAACAAACCACCGGCGCGTACAGCGAAATCACCGTCAAACCCTCCTACGGCTTAGGCGACAAAGACATCGAAACCATGCTGCGCGAAGCGATGGAAAACGCCAGCAACGACGCAGCGCGGCGGACTTTACGCGAGCAACAAGTCGAAGCGGATCGCGTCGTCAACGCCCTCAAAGCCGCGCTCAAAGCCGACGGCAAACATTTATTAAAACGCCGCGAATTTGAAACCATCAACGCCCGTCTTGATAAATTGTTACACCTCATGCGGGGAACAAATCCGCAGGCGATAAAAGCCGCCGTAGAAGAACTCGAACAAACCACGCGAGATTTCGCCGCACGGCGCATGGACAAAGCCATTCAAAAAGCCATGCAAGGAAAAACGGTAAAAGAATTAGATGCAGAAATTGAGCAAAACTGATGGCATTCACTGATTTTAAATCTATTCAACAGGTTCAAGAAACTTTCAACATCAAATATGCTGAAGAAAATTATATTGAATTTGATGAGCTAGAACCTTCTCCAGAGTTTCTCAGCGAGTTTAATTTTAGTCGTAAACATATTGATATTTTTGCTTCAGAAGCCTCGCGTTGTGAAAACGTGATTTATCCGATTATTCGAGATGTTTTTAAGCATTATGTTGCTTGCTACGCTTTATGGAGTCATAAAACATTATCTTATGATGCAATCTTGACAGGTATTCCTGATTATTTAATTACCTCTAAATCTGAACTGGGTAAAACCATGCTTGGTTTGCCGATTGTGGTTTTAGTGGAAGCTAAACAAAATAATTTTTCAGAAGGCTGGGGACAGTGTTTAGCAGAACTGCTTGCCGCACAAAAAATCAATAAGGATGAGAGAAAAGCTGTACATGGTGTTGTCACCGATGGCGAATTTTGGCAATTTGGTAAATTGACTGTAGATACCTTTACGAAAAATGAAATGGTTTTTTCAATCAGTGAACTCAAGAGAATCTTTGGGGCTTTGAGTTTTATTATAAAAGATCATTGACTGAAGCAGATTAAAAGGAACATCGTGCCTATGCCAGCATATTTATTGATATGGAACCCCAAACATTATCCATGGAATGAACTAGCTGAAGATATTCAAAAACTAGAAAATTCTAAAACAGGCATTATTTCAGGGCGTTGGAGTACAGGGCGACGCAAAAATATACAAACAGGAGACCGTCTTTTTTTAATGCAATTAGGCAAAGAACCTCGTGGTATTGTAGCTTCTGGGGTAGCCACCTCGACTGTATTTGAAGATTTAAGTTGGAATGAAGAAAACCCAGATAGAATTGATAGATACGTCAACTTAAATTTTGATGTGTTACTTGATGCGGATAAAGGTCATGTGTTGGCATTGGAAAAACTTAAATCTCATCCAATACTAGGTCAGCATCATTGGGAGCAGCAAATATCAGGAACACTGATTCCTGAATCTGTGCAAATAGAATTAGAACTGCTTTGGGAGCAGTATTTGATTCAAAAACGAAAAAAAGTTGATGCTGTAAATAGTCTAGCAGAAGAAATTGATAGTACGCAGCAGTATCGAGAGGGGGCAACACGACAAATTACCGTAAATGCATATGAACGAAATCCACATGCACGTCAGTTATGTATTGAAAAGAGAGGTTTAAACTGTATTATTTGCGGGTTTAACTTTCAAAAAATATATGGCGATATTGGTGAAGGTTTTATTCATGTTCATCATCTTAAACCATTATCAGAATTAAAAAACACTACGGCAGTTGATCCACAAAATGATTTAGTACCAGTATGCCCTAATTGTCACGCGATGATTCATCGAAAAAAACCGCCATATACAATAGAAGAAATGCAAGGAAAATTTAACTTCATACACACAAAATATTGATTAACGTTTAATTATCCTAAATAACATAAAGATAAAAGCGCGTAACAGGGAGTTACAGGAAAATGCCACAAATTACTTTTTTACCCCACGCAGAGATTTGTCCTGAAGGCAAAATCATTCACGTTGCGGCGGGGATTAGTTTATGCGATGCGGCTTTAGAACATGAGATTGAATTGGAACATGCGTGTGAAAAAGCCTGTGCTTGTACGACTTGCCACATTATTGTACGCGAAGGTTTTGATTCTTTAGCGGAAGCCAGCGAGAAAGAAGAGGATTTATTGGATAAGGCTTGGGGCTTAGAACCTGAATCACGTTTAGCCTGTCAAGCGATGGTGGCGGATGAGGATTTGGTGGTGGAAATTCCTAAGTATACGATTAATCATGCTAAAGAAAATCATTAGGAGGATGTGATGAGTTTGAAATGGACGGATGTGCAAGAAATTGCCATTGAACTTAACGAAAAATATCCTGATGTTGATCCTCAATATGTGAATTTCCCTGATTTGCATCAGTGGATTTGTGCATTAGCAGGTTTTGAGGATGATCCTAATCGCTCCGGTGAGAAAATCTTGGAAGCGATTCAAATGGCTTGGATTGATGAGGCTGCTTAGCATTTTGTGCGCTGTCAGAGGGTTAGGGGAAGTTTAACGCTGTATGGGCGCATGGCTGATGCGTTTTTGTATGGATCTTAAGGCGTTGACAAAGCCGCTATTTCTTGGTCTGTTTGGGGTCTATGTCAAGCGCACGCAGTTTGCGGTACAAATGGGTGCGTTCGAGACCGACGCGGCTGGCAACTTTGCTGACATTGCCGCTGGCTTCTTGTAGCTGGTGTTCTAGGTAGGCGCGTTCAAATTGTTCTCTGGCTTCGCGTAAGGGCAGGTCAAAAATCGGCAAGTTGCTGCTGGAGACCACGCGCTGTTGGGTATTGAGCGTGGGTTCGATTTCGCTGAGTTGAACATCGGTGGCGTTGCCCAGAATGAGCAAGCGTTGCACGAGGTTTTTGAGTTCGCGCACATTGCCAGGCCAATGATAGTTGCGGAGGCGATTTTGGCTGGCGACGGTGAAGCGGCGATAGGATAGGTTTTCTTGGCTTACGAATAAATTGACATAGTATTCAAGCAGTTCGGGTACGTCTTCGCAATGTTCGCGTAGCGGTGGAACATACAGCGGCACTACATTGAGGTAGTAGTAAAGGTCTTCGCGCAGGCGTCCGCTGTGGACGGCTTGTTCTAAGTCGTAGGCGGTGGCGGCGATAATGCGCACGTCAATGGGCACGGCTTGAGCGCCGCCGTTGCGTACGAACGCATGGTTTTCTAGGCTGCTGAGTAGGCGGGCTTGTACGGCGTTGTCTAAGTCGGCGATGTCTTTGATGAATAGAGTGCCGCTGTTGGCTTGTTGCAGGCGGGCGGTGCTGCTGCTGCCTTCGCTGCCAAAGAGTTCTATGGCTTGGTTTTCGGGACTCATGCCGGCAACGCGCACGTCTATGAAGGGTCCCTTGTGGCGCGGGCTGTGTTGGTGCAGATAATGGGCGAAGAGTGTGCGACCACTGCCAGGCTCGCCGATAATCAGCACTGAGGCGTCGTGATGTATCATGCGCTTGACTTGTTCGCGCAGGGCGGTGATCAGTTCGCTGTGTCCAAGGGGTTCGAGTACACTGATGTCGCGTCTTAAGCCGGTGTTTTCGCGTTTCAGTGAGATCATTTCCAGCGCACGGCGAATGGTGATCAGGAGTTTGGACAGCGCAATGGGTTTTTCGATGAAGTCGTAAGCGCCTAAGCGTGTGGCTTCCACGGCGGTTTCGACGGTGCCGTGTCCTGACATCATGATGACGGGCGTGTCAAACAAGCCGGTTTCCATCCATTCTTTGAGCAGGCTGATGCCGTCAATGTCGGGCATCCAGATGTCTAACAGCACTACGTCAGGGCGTTTTTCTTGACGCAAAACACGGGCTTGTGCGCCGTTGGCAGCGACAGTGACGGTGAAGTCTTCGTCTTCTAAAATTTCTTGTAATAGGCTGCAAATGCCGGGTTCATCATCAACAACAAGAATGTGTGCGCTCATGGCTGTGGCTATATAACTCAAGGCTAATGATTTTTAAGCGGTGTGCTCGGCCAAGGGCTGATCCGCTTCTGTTTGGCTGTTTTCGGCAGGCGGCTTGGGCAGACTGGGTAAGTGAATATACACAGTGCAGCCGGTGGTTTCTTGATTATTTTCTAAGGAAATCACACCGCTGTGTTCTTCAACGATTTTTTTCACTATTGCCAGCCCTAATCCGCTGCCTTTGACTTTGGTGGTGACATAAGGCTCGAACACCTGATCCAGTAATTCTGGCGCGATGCCAGGACCGTTGTCACGGATGCTGACTTCCACATATTGCAAATGCTCATCGCTTTGGTAGCAACTGGTGACCCAAACATGTGGCTCAGGTACGTTGGTTTCCAGCGCGTTTTTGATGAGATTAGTGAAAATTTGTCGCAAACGGTTGGCATCTGCGTTAATCATGGGCAACTCGGCGGCTAAATTCTGCTCAATTTCTGCACCTGATGAGTGGTATAAGTCTAACACTTCGCGCAGCACCTTGTTGAGTTGTAAAGGTTGCAGGTTGATTTCTGGCGTGCGGGCATAGTCGGAGAAATTATCCAGCATATCTTTCATGGTTTCGACTTGCTGGATAATGGTGTTGGTCATGCGATCCAGGGTTTGCGCTTCTTTGTCGGGAAACGAGGGCAAGTATTTGTGACGCAAACGTTCTGCTGATAAGCGAATGGGCGTTAAAGGATTTTTGATTTCGTGTGCCAAACGCCGCGCCACTTCGCTCCAGGCGGCTTCGCGTTGCACTTGCAGTAAGCGGGTGACATCATCAAACACTATGACATGTCCCTTGCCGGTGTCATCTAGCGCGGGCAGGCGCGTTCCTCTACAATTCAAGACCTTACGTCCGCTGGAACTGAACAGCACTACTTCTTCTTGCCAATCCCCTTCTTCTTTGTAGAGGTGCTGTTCTACTGCTTGACACAGGGCTTGCAGACTCGGATACCCTTGGCAGGTATTGAGCAGCGGTTGATTGACCAAAGGCATCAAATCCACACCTAAAATGCGCCCAGCGGCGGCGTTGCTGGTGCGTAGGCGATGTTCGCCATCTAACGACAGTATGCCGGAAGACATGCGTTCTAAAACAATTTCTAAATACGCCAATTGCGCATCTGCTAAGTGTTGACTGCGTTCTGCCAGATTGCGGGCTTCGCGGATGTTGCGTGTCATTAAGTTAAAAGACTGCACCAAAAAACCCAATTCATCTAAATTGCTATAAGGCAGTTGCTTGTCATAATTGCCATCTGCTACAGCACGAGTACCTTCTGCAAGGTTGCGAATGGGTTTGACCAATAAACGGGCGGCAAAAAAAGCTGCCCAGGTGGTGCCAAATAAGCCTAACAGCATGACCAGCGACAGCACCAGAGTAAAGCTGATTTTTAAGGATTGACGCAGATACGCTGATTGAGAAAAAGCATCTGAATGGATTTGTACTTCATTAATCAATAGATTCAGTTGTTCGGGAATGGGTTCTAAGGCGACAAGCCAGCGGGTTTCGGAAGCTTTGAGTTCGGTGCGGGTGGTGTATTTAACGATAGCTTGAATATGGAGATTATTCTCTCCTACGGGTTCAAGAGAAACATACTGCTCATTCTGCTCATTTTGTTTTAATTCTAAGGGCAAAATATCCATTAATTTGCTTTTAGGTAGCAACTGCACTGTGTCATTGCTACTAAAAGCAATGATTTCGCCGTTGGGTTTGAGCAGCAGCACTTCATTAAGCTGTGCTTGTTCGCGCAGTTCATTGAGTTCTACAGAGATGCCGGTTTCGCTGACATCCTGTAATTTGTCGGCTAAAGCGCGGCTGTCTTGTAAGGTGCTACGCATATTGGCGCTTAAAGAAGCACGACTCAGTTCTAGCGCAGTTTCTAAGGTTTTATTGACTTGCGTGTCGAACCAATTGTCCAAGCGTTGATGCAAAAACTCCAGAGAAAAGTAATACATAATCAGCAGCGGCAGTATTGCTAACAAGACGAATAACAACACCAGACGTACCGTGAGCCGTGCGCCAGCGCGTTGTTTGCGTACCTGCAAAAATAGATCGCTGATATTGATGAGAATGAGGATGATGAGTCCGCCCAGCCCCAAAGAACTGATGATGAGCAGCGGCGAATAGAGGCTTTGATAACGGCTGGAATCAGACAGCACCTGCGTCATCATTAACAGCGATAACAGCAAGGTAGCCAGCAACAATAAAATCAATATCAGGCGTATGTGGCGGCGTATCAGGGTTGCAAAAGACATGTATACACCTCGCTTTGCAAACGCCAATGCTCAGAAAAATAAGCCATTGCCCGCATAGGCGCTGGCAGTGCTTCGATATCCAGATAAATTTGCAAATACATCTGATATTTCTTTTGCGGCACAACCAGGTGTTTATCTAAGAGCGGCCAATCACGCAAGGTATTCAATGCGTTTAATGCAGAATAGAGACTAGAAAAGTTTTCCCGAATACCCGTATTAAGAGAAGTCAGAATATAGCGATTACTCAGCGGATGATATTTAAGTTGATAACGCTGTTGCAAGCGGGCGATTTGCTCATCCCACAGATGCCAAGAGCGTTCGCGGTAAACATCAATATCGAGAACAAAGGTTAAAGCAACTGAGTTTTTCAGGGCTTCAATGTTCTCTTCGCTGAGTTGGTATTCTAAATCGGCATTCAGCACATACACCTGCGCTTGCAATTGGGTGTAGGCGTGGCGAATGGCGAGATATCCGCGTGATGGTGGCGCTGCCTGGCATAAAGAAATGCCCACTAATCCCAGGAGAAGGGCTTGGATAATGAGTTTAAGTATCTGTTTTCCTAAGTAATGCGTAATAAAAGCCATCCATTTCTTCCTCGCCCGGCAAAATTTGTCTTCCTACCGGCATAGCCTGTCCCCAACTGACTGCCAGTGGGATTGCCTGAGCATCGGAGTGCTTTTGTAAAAAAGCCGCTACTTGTTGGTGATTCTCTTGCGCAAACACTGAACAAGTGGCATACAACAAATACCCTTGGGGCGCTAATAAAGACCAAACTGCCTCCAGCAGTTGGCTCTGGCGCTGTGTTAAAGCGTTAAGATCAGCTGCGCGGCGTAAATATTTAATATCTGGGTGGCGGCGAATAACGCCACTGGCAGAACAGGGGGCATCCAGCAGAATGCGTTCAAAGGCTTTACCATCCCACCATTTTGCCGTATTTGCAGCGTTTTCACAACAAACTGTTGCATTCAGGTCTAATCGTTGTAAATTTTCGACGAGTTGTTGCAGGCGCGGGGCACTTTCATCCACTGCCCAGAGATCAATGTCTGGCTGCATTTCCAGTAAGTGCGCAGTTTTCCCACCTGGCGCGGCGCAGGCATCCAGCACCCGCTGTCCGGCTTGTGGCTGCAAAAGCTCGGCGGCAAGCTGGGCTGCGCCGTCTTGCACCGACACCCAACCCTGCTCAAATCCAGGTAATTGTTGTACATCTATGGCTTGTTCAAGGCGTAAACCAGCACGGGTATGCGGCTGTGGCTGGCTCACAATTCCCTGCTGTATCAAATGGTTGGCGTATGCTTCGCGGCTATGGTGACGCACATTCACACGCAAACTTAAGGGCGCGGGCTGATTGTTTGCTTCAGCAATGGCTTGCCAGTGTTGCGCCCAATCGCGCTGCAAAGCCTGCAACCACCAATTAGGATGCGCGTAACGGGCGCTGTCTTGGGTGTGCGCCTGTGCTAATAAATCCGCGCTGTTACGCTGGAAATTGCGCAAAACGCCATTGACCAGGCGCGTTGCCCAATTTTTTTGCAGATCGCGGCAAACCTCAACGCTGGCGCTAATCGCTGCATGATCGGGAATGCGCATTTCTAACTGCTGATAAATGCCCAGATATAACAGGCATTGCAGGTCTTGGTCTTTAGGCTTAAGTGATTGTTGCAAAAGCAATTGCAAAACTGCTTGCAACAGTGGCAGGTGGCGCAGACAGCCATAGCTCAAGGCTTGAATCAGGGCTTTATCGCGGCTGTCGTGGGCTTGTGCCAATAACGGCGGCAGGCTATCGGAGAGAGAACGCCCGTGTTGTAGTACCTGTTGTAACGCCAAAACAGCCAATAAACGCGGAGATTTTACTGGCATCCAAAGGCTCGTTGCGGGTCTTCTTGGGCGATTTTCAGTTGCCCATTGAGGATGGAGACGCGCCGCCCGTCGGCGGCAATGTTGCTGCTACTGGTGGTAGGGTGCAAGCAATGTGGGTAATCAGTTGATAGAGGTGCTTGTTCAACATTGATTTTCCAGGCAGTTTTACCATCGTTTAAGGCTAATACCAAATAACCCTGCGGATGCCAAGTGGCTTGCGCGGGTGCGGAAATGGCTAAGGTGTAGCCATCAACTGCCGATAAATCATGGGCTTGCAAAAACTCTATAACCACTTGTCCGCAAGCGCGGTTATACAGATGCGCCAGCATCTTGCCATCAGGTGAGGGTAAAACACTGTGCGGCACCAGCGGCATGGCGCCCGATTGTTCGGTGCAGATTTGCGCTGGGCTTAAGCGATCTTCCATGATGGTGATTTCGTGTCCATCCAGCGTAATCTTGTCAAAACGCGAACGCTCACCTTCTAGGATGGATTCGGCAATGACATAATCTGGGTCTTTGACATAATAGAGTTGGCGAATTGGCTCGCTACGCACGTCTGTCACTTGGCGATTACTCGACCCATCAGGCTTGCGCACAAAAATCTGATATTGCAAGTGTTCAGCATTGGTGGGATCAGCGAGGGCTTGCACTACTGCGACTTCGCTGCCGTCGTTTGACCACACCGCTTGTTCGGAAGCTACTGTTTGTTCAGGCGTTTCAGTAGTTTGGGTTTGCAACCCCGCACAAGCAGATAAAAATCCAGTCGTCAAGGCAATCAGGGTGATGCGCCTATTCATGAACTACTCCTTAACTTAATTTTGTCTTCTAAGCCATTGCGCAGCTTATGAATATTGCTGCGATGTCGCCAAATCAACAAGGCGCTGATCAGAATCGCCCATAATACCCAGGGCAATTGCTGAGTGAGTAGCAGCAGGTAAAGGGGGGCAAGCACCGCTGCGGTCAGCGCCGCCAACGAGGAATAGCGGAAGACAAATGCCATACCAAGCCAGGTCAACAACAGCAATAACCCCACTTGCCAAGCAACGGCAGTGAACACGCCAAAAGCGGTCGCTACTCCTTTGCCGCCTTTGAATTGAAAAAATATCGGGTATAAATGCCCAAGAAAAGCCGCCAACGCGACAGCGCCGATAAGCCAAGGCTGCGGCAATAACCATTTTGCCAACAGCACCGGAATCACACCTTTGAAAATATCCAACAACAAAGTAATGACAGCGGCTTTTTTGCTGCCATGCCGTAACACATTGGTCGCCCCCGGATTACCTGAGCCAGAAGCGCGAGGATCCGGCAAGTTGAACAGGCGACACACCAACACGGCTGAAGCAATAGACCCCAGCAAATAGGCACTTACAATGAATGATAAAGCCAGCAATAGCATGTTCTATCCTTAGAAAAGTTGATCGGTTGCACCTGCTACCGCGTCTTGCTCAATGTTAATCAAATACTGCTCTTGGGTTTTTTCTTTATAACGCTTAGGTGTTGCATCTTTATAGAAATACTCAACCAGCGCGTTCCCTTGACCTCTACGCGCTAACAAGCCAGTGTCAGGATCAATACGAGTTTCTACAATATCAGCGGGCATAGGTAGGTTTTGTTCCGGCATGTCTTTTAAGGCTTCCTGCATATACATCATCCACATCGGCAACGCCGCACTGCCACCGGTTTCGCGCCCCATGACTGTTTGCCCCAGGGAACGCGGCTGATCAAAGCCTACCCAAGCAGTAGTCGCAATGGCGCTATTAAAGCCCGTAAACCAAGCGTCCCGCTGTTCATTCGTAGTGCCGGTTTTACCCGCCAAATCGTTGCGCCCCAATTTTTTTGCCCGCTGCGCTGTGCCTTCAAGCACCACGCTTTTCAGCATAGAGGTCATAATCCAAGCATTTTGCGCGGTAATCACACGCGGCGCGTAACGGGGTATATTTTTTTCCAGCTCAAGGGGTTCGCTCGGATGCGGATGGAAAATCGGCGAATCCGGCGCCCCCTGCACTTGGGCGGCGGCTTGAGCCTCAGCTTTTTCCTTTTTTTCCTGAGCATCAGCCGCCAATAACGCCGCTAATCCGGCTAATTCTGGCTCTTCAATGGGTTTTAACGGCGGCGTGATCGGCAAATCACAGTCACGACACACCACAGTCGGGTTCGCTTGGTAGATCACCTTACCAGTATAATCTTCAATGCGTTCAATGAAATAGGGTTCAACTCGATAGCCACCATTAGCAAATACAGCAAAGCCAGTGACAATTTGCAAGGGTGTAAGTTCCGGTGTGCCCAGTGATAAGGTCAGATTATGCGGCAATTCGTTTGGGTTAAAACCAAAACGGCTGACATAATCTAAAACTGTGTCTAACCCTAATCCATCCATTAAACGCACCGAGACCAGATTTTTCGACAGCGCCAGCGCCTCACGCAAACGCGTAGGACCTTGGAATTTACGCCCATAGTTTTCTGGTTTCCACACCTTAGTGCCCGTCACAAACACCATAGGCGCATCGTTGACTAGGCTGGCAGGCGTATAGCCATTTTCCAGCGCAGTGGAATAAATGAAAGGTTTGAAATTAGACCCCGGCTGACGCTTTGCCTGAATCACGCGATTAAAGGTGCTGAGATAATAGTTAAAGCCACCAGTCAAGGCGAGAATAGCGCCGTTATTGGCATCCAACGACACCAATGCCCCTGCTACTTCAGGAATTTGCGTCAAGCGCCATTTTTGCGGCTTGGGTGGCGCAACTTCAGCCACTGGCGGTTGAACCTCTCCAGCTTGAGCCTCTGGCATAGGCGCTGCTGCGAGCTGATCTGCATTTTTGACTGGTTCAGGCGTAGCGGGGGTTTCTTCTGGTTGCTCTGGTTCTAGCGGCTGAATCATCACAATATCGCCAGGATGAAGCACCTCCGAGGCGCGTGACGGTGGATTAGTTTGACGCATTTCATTGATATAACGACGCGCCCAAGACAAACCTTCCCATTCCAGCCGAATAGCGCCACCTTCTTTGCTAAACACCTGTGCCGCTCGATTGTCTACCGATAACACCAAAGCCGGCTGCAAATCCCCGTAGCTTGGATAATCCTCCAAAGCATCCGCCCACAATTCCTCTTGTGTCAGCGGGGCATCATCTTCCGCAACTTGGGCATGAACCACCGCTTCAGTCAAAGTAAACTTGGCTAAATCAACTTTCCCCACCGCTCCTCGATAACCGTGACGATGATCATACTCTTGCACCGCCCGGCGCAAGGCGCTTTGTGCCGCATCCTGCGAGCGGGTGTTCACTGTGGTATAAACCTTATACCCCCCCGTATAGGTATCATTGGGATAATTTTCCTGCATATACATGCGCACCATTTCAGCAATATAGGGCGCATCAAAATCGTGTGAAAAACTATAGCGTTTCGCCGTGTCCGGCGTAGCGCGTGCCGCCAAATAGGCAGTTTCATCAATGAAACCCAATTCATTCATGCGTTTCAAAATATAATTACGACGAATTAGCGCACGCTTAGTATTGCTTAAAGGATTGTATTTAGAAGGCGCTTTAGGTAAACCAGCCAGCATGGCATATTGGGCTAAATTCAAATCTTTTAACTCCTGACCGTAATACACCTGCGCCGCCGCACCCATACCATAGGCGCGATGTCCCAAGAAAATTTTGTTTAAGTACAACTCCAAAATTTCATCTTTACTCAACTCCTGTTCAATTTGTAACGCGGTTAAGATTTCCTTAAATTTACGATCAAAGGTTTTTACCTTACCAATCTTTTCATCAAACACATTACGCGCCACCTGCATGGTAATAGTGCTTGCCCCCTGCGCTTTCTCGCCAGTTTTCACCAAATGCAAGAGCGCCCGCATCATTCCCTTTAAATCCACCCCGATATGCTCATAAAAACGCGCATCTTCAGCCGCCAGGACTGCTTTGACCAACAGCGGTGGCAAATCTTTATAAGCCACCGGCGTGCGCCGTTCATCGCCAAATTCTGCCAATGCCATCTTATCTTGCGTATAAATACGCAAGGGCACCTGCATACGAATATCCCTGATGCTATTTGTATCAGGAAGTTGCGGCACAATCACGCTCTGCACATAGACAAAACCAGCAATAAAGATCGTAATCAGCAACAGGCTGAAATAAAACAGCAAACGTAGGGTATAACCCAAAAAATCGCGGAAACTCATAGCGTTGATATGCTTACTCGGAGAGGAAAACCTATGTTGGCTCACTGTGTCAGTGGGATGAAACCGATGCAAAGATACTCTATAAAACCCTTGCAAATCATGCTGTTTAAAAAACAAGCAGAAAATCAGGTCAGGGCTTGATGCTTAAGTAACTAGGCGGGACTCTGAATTATACGCAAAATGTCTGAAAATTGCATTTTCAAAGGTTTGTTAAAGGCACAATGCAACAGATTAGAGTGAGTCTCTGCTCAGTTCCCAAAACCATAACAAATCCACGCAATTACCCAGCAAATCGTGGCGTCACAAAATTTTCATGCAAAACTGTGGCACAAATTTTTATAATGATCTATAGTTGCGCTCGCAGCTTAATGTAAAACCGCATAAAAATCCAGCAACCTAATGTTTTCAAAGGAAAACCATAGTGGACTTACCCAGCCTTTTGGGCAGTAAGCAAATTCCCCTCGTCGGGGTGGATATTAGTTCCACTGCCATCAAACTATTAGAACTTAACCGCGTTGGTAAAGGCGGCAAAAGCTATCGTGTAGAAACCTATGCGGTAGAACCCTTACCAGCCAATGTAGTAGAAGATAAAAATATCAAAGACGTAGAAGCAGTAGGCGAAGCTATGTTACGGGCAGTCAAACGTAGCCGCATCAGAGCAGATCGCGCAGCAGTAGCAGTAGCAGGTGCGGCAGTGATTACCAAAGTCATTCAAATGCCCACCGGTTTATCTGATTCAGAATTAGAAGCCGCTATTGAAGTAGAAGCTGGACAATACATTCCTTATCCAATGGATGAAGTCAGCCTTGATTTTGAAGTCCTAGGACCTAGCGAAAATAATCCAGAAGATGAAGTAGATGTACTTTTAGCAGCTTCAAAGAATGACATTGTAGAAGATCGTGTCGCTGTAGTTGAAATGGCGGGCTTAAAAGCCAAAGTAGTTGACATTGAAATGTTTGCCCTAGAAAACGCCTTCACTTTGCTGGCACAAAATGACCCTGAAATAGATAGTAATGACATCATAGCATTAGTTGATGTGGGTGCAACTATAACCAGCTTCAGCGTCTTAAATGAATTGAAAATTGTTTATACCCGAGAACAACCCTTTGGTGGTAATCAGTTGACAGAACAAATTCAACATCGCTATGGACTGAGTTACGAAGAAGCTTCTATGGCTAAACGCTTAGGACAACTGCCAGAAGATTATGAAACAGAATTGCTTGAACCTTTCAAAGAAGCAATGGCACAAGAAATCAGTAGAGCTATTCAATTTTATTATGCTTCCAGTACCTCTGGTAATATTGCGCATACCGTGATTGCTGGCGGCTGTGCTTCAATTCCTGGAATTGTAGAACAAATAACCAATAAAATTGGTGGTCATGTTACTTTAGCCAATCCTTTTGCCAGCATGTCAGTTTCTTCTAAAGTCAATAAAAAAGGTCTCATGAACGATGCACCGGCTTTAATGATTGCTTGCGGTTTAGCCTTGCGCAGTTTTGATCTGCCAAAATAATTGAAGGTATGCCTAGTTTGATGTTTTTACACAGAACTTGTTTTATCTCTGTACCTATTTGAAGCCTACACTGGATGCAGCATGGCACATATTAACCTTCTCCCTTGGCGTAATGCACTACGCAAAGAACGTGAAATACGTTTTTTTATGATGACAGGTATTGCACTTGCCTTCAGCGGGTTACTTTTCTTAGGTGTATATCTCTACATTGATAGCCTGAGCAAATATCAACAAGCACGCAATGCTTTTATCGAAGAAGCAATTAAAGAAGCCAAAGCTAAAATCCAAGAAATTGAAGCTTTAGAAGCAGAAAAAGCCAATGTAGAAAAACGTATTAAAGTGATTGAAAAACTACAACTTAGCCGTCCTGAAGCAGTCTATTTACTGAATGAAGTCTGCAAAATTCCCGATGGCGTCTACTACCGCCAATTAATGCAGAAAGAATATGAAATTTCGTTAAATGGCGAGGCTCAATCGCCCGCCCGCGTTTCAAGCCTTATGGATAATTTAAGTAACTCTGAATGGCTGCGTAATCCTGACTTAAAATTAGTACAGGAAATGACAGAACGAGATAAAAATCGAGAATTCAAGCTGACTGTACAACAAATATCTTCTGAAGAAGTAGAAGAACAAAAGAAGCAAGCGCAGTTAAAGCAAAATTCTAAGAATTAGGTTATTTTTTACTTATAGTGCATCATAGAGGCTAGATTTCAATATGGATATAAATGAATTTAAAAATCTGGATGCCCAGAATTTTGGCAATTGGCCTATCCCGGTTAAAGCTGTGGCGATTTTAGTGATTTGTTTGATGGCGCTGGGTGCTGGTTACTGGTTTATTACACAGAAGCAGCTAGAAGAATTAGCTCAACTTGAAGCGCAAGAACTCAGTTTAATTGAAGATTTTGATCGGCGGCAAAAGAAAGCCAATTCTTTAGAACAGTTAAAAGAACAGCTTGCTTCTATTCGAGAAATTTTTACCGAACTCTTAAGACGTTTGCCTACTGAAGCAGAGGTGGCGGATTTACTACGCGATATTTCCCTAACCGCGCAGGCAAATGGTTTAGATGTTAAGCTTTTTCAATTGCAGCCTGAGCGATCCGGTAAACAGTTTTACAAAGAACTGCCGATTAACTTGAGATTAACTGGCACTTATGCTGCATTGGGTAACTTTGTTTCTGATGTATCCAAAATGGAACGTATTGTCACCCAGCACGATATTCAAATTTCTGAAGAAAAAGAAGGCTCTATTCTAAAAATGGAAATGGTTGCCAAAATTTATCGTTTAGAAGAGGGGGGGAGCAAGGCTAAATGAACTTATCTTCATCTTTTATACGCTTAATTCTGCTTAGCATCTCTTGTGCGGTACTAGCTGCTTGTGCGCAAAAAGATTTAAGTGATCTGGAAGCGCATGTAGAAAAAATCAAGAAAGAAGAGCCAATGCCCTTGACGCCTCTGCCACCATTTCCGCCTGAACCGGTGGTGCTGTTTCAATGCGAAAAAGACAATCCATTTGAAAATTTCAATAAAACCAGTGCCGAAGATTTTAATAAAAAGCTGGCTGAGCATCGGGATGATAAGCGGCGAGATGATTGTGGGCAGCCAGATATTTATAGAAACAAACAAGCATTGGAAAAATTTCCTTTAGATTCCCTCCTGATAGTGGGTACTATCACCATTAATGGAGAAATTTTTGGACTTGTTCAAGAACCTAAAGAAAAGCATATGATTCATAAGATCAGAGTAAATGACTGGCTGGGAGAAAACTATGGCAAAATTGTTGCTATCACTGAGCGTCAAATTGATGTGATAGAAATGGTGCCAGTTGAAGATGAAATGGGGATTTGTTACCAGCAACAAATGCGAAAACTTTTTATTGATGATGGCAACAAAAATCAATCTTAATATAGGTTTCACTAAGTGCATGAAATCATGAAATGCAGATACGGGGTGAATGATGGAAATTCAAAAACATATCGAATGGAAATTTGATAAGTTCTCAAGTTTGATCTATGCCTATGCTTTTAGTGGATTTTTGCGTGGGTTTTTACTGCTAACTGCATGGTTAGCAAGCTCCTATAGTTTAGCCGCTGGTTCTCAGTTAACAGGTGTAAATTATTCTGTTTTACCCGGTAATTTAATTGAATTATCACTAGACTTTAATACCTCTGTCGCTATGCCGCAACACTTCCCAATTGATAACCCAGCACGTATTGTACTGGATTTTCCTGGCGTGCAGCTTGCGACTGAAAAACACCATTCTATTGGTGTAGGTATTGTTAATGCGGTGGATGTTGTCGAAGCAAATCAACGCACTCGCGTGGTTTTAGATTTAATTCGTGCAGTGCCCTATGAAATTTTTACATTAGATCAACGGATTGTTGTTTCCATAGGTACTCAAGCAGAGCAAGCGGCTGTTCAACCCGTTGCAAGTATTCCCAATTTTGTTCCAGAAGATACTCTAACAGTAACGCCCGTCGTCATAAGCGATGCAAGCAGTTATGCTGTTCCACGCATTGAAAACATTGATTTTCGTCGTACAGAGGATGGGGGCGGGCGCGTAGTTGTCACTTTATCCACTACCAATGCGGTGGTGAATATGGAACAAGAAGGTAATGACATCAAATTGTATTTTAGAAATGTGGATTTGCCTGAAACATTAGATCGAACCTTAGACGTAACAGACTTTGCAACTCCAGTTACTAGCATTGATACCCGCCAGGGACACAATGCGCAAGATGTGCTTATAACAGTAAAGGCTTCAGGTGCTTTTGAGCATTTAAGTTATCAAACAGATAACAAATATTTTTTGGAAATTAAACAAAAGGTGCAACAAGCAGATGACAAATTGGATATTACTAAAAAACAATATAAAGGACAAAAAATCTCCTTTAATTTTAGTAGTATCAATGTAGGTTCCGTGCTCTCTCTGCTGGCTGATTTACAGAATAAAAACATTGTAGTGCCTAATACCATAAAAGATAAGACCATTTCTTTGCGTTTGAAAAATGTGCCTATTGATCAAGCCTGGGATATTATTCTACATGCTAACAATCTTGGGTATGAAGAGATTGGCAATGTGAGAACCATTGATTTGAAAGAAAACATTGATGCGCGTCGGCAAAAAGAACTGGAAAGTCTTAAGCGTTTGCAGGATTTAGAACCCTTGGTCACTGAATTTATTCAGGTGAATTACTCCAAGGCAGAAGATTTCAAGACTTTATTGCGTTCTAAAACGGGCGATGCAGATAGCCATTCTTTCTTATCTGACCGAGGCACTATTTCTGTTGATCCCCGTACTAATACTTTACTGATTCAAGATACAGCCGATCGGCTTGAAGAAATTCGCAGCGTGATTCAAGAGTTGGATAAACCTGTGCGTCAAGTGCTCATTGAAGCGCGTGTGGTGATTGCGAGCGATACTTTTGCAAAAGATTTGGGGGTTAGTTTTGGACAAACCACCAATGGGCGTTTTGGTGCAGATCGGGAATGGAGTATTATTACCAGTGGCGATTCTACAAATACTAATGCCAGCACACCGGGGAATACTTTTATTGTTGATTTGCCTGCTCGTCCTTCAGATACAACAGCTTTACCGGCGATTTTTGGTTTAGCGGTTGGAAAAGTGGGGACTTATTTGTTGCAACTTGAATTAAGTGCCCTGCAAAGTGAAGGACGAGGACAAATTGTTTCTAGTCCTAGAATTATTACTGCAAATCAAACGGAAGCCATTGTAAGTCAGGGGGTTGAAGTGGCTGTACCAGGAACAGCAGCAGTGAATCAAGCTGCAGCACCGACTTTTAAAGAGGCTTTATTGAGTCTTAAAGTGAAACCGCAAATTACGCCTGATGATCGGGTATTGATGGAACTGGCAGTGACCAAGGATAATCCAACTCCAGGTGCAGCGGCGGGTAATTTTGAGAAACGTAAATTAGAGACTCAAGTGTTGGTGGATAATGGAGAAACCATTGTGCTTGGTGGTGTATATGAACAAACACAGAATAATTCTGTGAAGCGTGTACCTTTCTTTGGTAATTTGCCATTAATTGGTGGTTTGTTTAGAACTAATAGCAATAGCAGTTCAAAACAAGAATTGTTAATTTTTGTAACTCCTAAAATCTTGCAGGATAATGATTCTTAAAGAACATCAGCCTGCTAAACCCTTCTCAGTATTTTTTGTGCAAACGAGGAATCAGCTATGTGGCAACAACATTTGTATAAATGGCTATGGCTTTTGGTATTTGTGACGGTCTCTGGTTGTAGTGGCGGCGGTGCATTTGAAACTACTACCACAGATTCGGGTTCTACTACAACGGGTGGCGGTACTGGTACTGTCATAGATACGACTAAAACCGGCACTATCACTATTGCTACGCCGAAGATTGTACCGGCGGGTATTGATCGTGCGACAATTAAAATCGCTGTGCATGATGGTGATAGCATTCCGCTATCTAATATTCCTTTGATTGTTTCTGCGGCTTCTGATATAGGAACTGCTTCTGTGAATAATGCTGCACCTGTAACTGACAGTTCTGGGGTTGCAACTGTGATTGTTTCTGCAACAAGCGGTGCTGTGTTGGTGACTGTAGGCGTGGATAATACTAAGGGAAATTACAGTATTAAGGGCGGCGGAAGTTTTACTATTAATTTTGGCGCGACTATTAGCCAAACAACGGTGATTAATAATCTGCAACCCGCCAATGGCTCAAGTGCTGTTACGGTGCAAGTGCGAGTACAAAACAGCCAAGGTTTTCCCATAGAAGGCATTCCGGCTTCCTTGTCTTTTGAATCAAATTCTTCTGCGATTCCTCTAACAATGCCGACAGCAACTGATGCTTCAGGTTTATTCAGTGTTAATGTGGTGAGTTCTATCGCAGGTAAAACTAAAGTCACGCCTTTGATTGATAATTATACGGGCACACCTGTGGAATTGGAATTTGCTGCCAGCGTTCCTCAAAGCCCGGCTTCATTGGATGTGATTGCAGTTAAAAGTGTTGCGCCGCCCGATGGTAATAGTGCAATTAATTTGATTGCTATTGCCCGTGATCAAGCGGGGGTGCCTATTCCTGATGTTGCCATTACCTTAAACAGTAGTTCAAAGACAGCGGTGGTTGATCCTTTGTTGGGCAATACGGGCGCAGGTGCAAAATTTGAGTTTTCTGTCACTGACACGGTACAAGAGTCTGTTACCTTAACCGTTAAGGCGGGGCAGGGTGCGGGGCAGTTGCAGGTGACCAAAACCATCACTTTCCGTGCAGATAACGCCAATATCGCTGTTAGTTCAGTGATAACGCAGGTATCTGGCAATGCTAATACGCTGGCAAATGGTGTGGATGAAGCGGTAGTGACTGTTATAGTGCTCAATGCGGCAGGCTCGCCTATTGCGGGTGTAGATGTGGGCTTTGTCGTACCTGTTGCGTCTCTAAAACTCAATCCTGCCAGCGGTAAAACCGATCAATCTGGGCGTTTCACTACGCGAGTCAGCAGTAGCTTGGTGGGTGTTTTTACCTTAAAGCCTATCGTCAACAGCGTGTTGCGTGATGATCGTTTGGCGACTTTAACTTTCGGTGGTGCAACGGGTGCAAACAGCACGCCGACTTCTTTAGTGGTGCTGATTTCCAATGCACCTCAGCCAGCCGATGGCGTCAGTACCGTGAATTTATTTGCCGTGGTGAGGGACACCAACAAAACCCCCATTAGCGGTGTAAAAGTGGCTTTAAGTAGCGCTTCTCCCGCCGCGAAATTGCGCAAATATGGCGATGATCCGACGGTTATAGCGGGCACCAATTATTTGGTAGGTACGACAGATGCTAGCGGCTCTTTTGCCTTCACCCTAACCAGCAATGCACAGGGTGCAGTAGAAGTGACTGCCTCCTTGCCTGATTACGCGGTACAAAGCGCAGTAGGGCAAATCACCTTCAGCGAAGCTGTTTCTCGTCCACCGGAAACCCCCATCGCTTCCGTTACTTTAGCGGCTGATGTTGCCAGCCAAGTGGCTGACAACACGGCAGTGATTAACATTGCCGCTATTGTGCGCGACGCGAGTGGTGTGCCTATCAATGGATTAACAGTCAAACTTGCCACTTCACCAGTAGGTAGCCAGGCTATCTTTGGCGAAGCTTCTGGCGTAACCGGCACTAACGGCGTCTTTAACACCACCATCAAAAACACCAAAGCTGAACAGGTTCAAGTCATTGCTACAGCCTTTAATAAAGATGGCACTTCAGTTAAATCTGCTTCCACCTTGCTGACCTTTACCGTAGCCACCGGAGCGCCGGGTGGCGTTGTACCTGCTTCTTTGCGGCTGGAAATCTTTAACAACCCAGCCTTGCCAAATGGACAAGCAAAAATTACTTTGCGTGCCATTGCGCTGGATGCCAACAAAAATGCTTTGCCTGGCGTGACGGTGCGCCTGACCGTCACCGCGATTGAAAAACCCGGACCCTTGTTTGTATTTGCCGGACAAGGCGAAGGCAAAACTGGCAGCAACGGCGCTTTTGACGAAACTATGACCAGCACTACGCCTGGCAGCCTGCAAGTCACAGCAACAGATGGCAACATCAACAGCAACACAGTCACTGTTATTTTCGTGACTGCTTCAACCCAGCAGCCTGCGCAATTAACCCTGCTGACCAGCAGCCCAGAGCTGCCTTCTAACAATCCAGTGGATGGCGTCAGCATCACAGCACAGGTTAAAACCGCAGCAAACACCCCCTTTGCCAATGCAAAAATAAATTTCATTGCCGATTCTGGCTTGATTGAGCCCCTGGTTGCTACGGGTGCTCAAACAGCGGGCGTTACCAATGCTTCAGGGATAGCCAGTGCCCGTTTAGGCACCGGCGGCGATCCGAGCAACCGCACTATTACGCTGATTGCCGGATTGGATGGGCAAGATTGCAGCATTGCCACCGTTGGCACTAATCCCTTATGCGCTAAAGTGGTAGTGAATGTAACAGGCACAAAGCTTGGGGTTAATGGGGTTGCTAAAACCACCGTTTGTAAAGCTAATGCTTATGTGATTACGCTGACAGATGCAAATGACAAGCCTATTGCAAACAAAGAGTTGCAACTTAGTTTGACGGGCAATACGGGGGCTTCTTTCGTTGCTGCTGGTACTACCCAATGTGTTTCATCCAATAGCACTACGCTGAAACAAAATACTGATTCCCAAGGACGTGTTTCGGTGACAGTGCTTCCTACCATTGCGGGGCAAGCCACTTTAACTGCTAGCGCATTGGGTGCTAATGTTGATTCCGTCATTGAAGTCGCTACTGCACAAAACGTTGCCACCATCAGACCATTTGATCAGCAAAACTTTACCGGCATCAAGCTACGCACACCAACCCAATTTGTCATCAATATCACGCCAGAAATTGCTGGAGACGTAACTGTTTCCACTACACGCGGACATATCGCGACCACTGAAGCTATTGAAGCTTGTGATTCTGCGAACCCTCTCTTCTTCCCGACACAGGCCATTAGTATCAGTCCTACAGCACAGCAAACGCCTGATGGTTTTGATTATCATGGCTCTTTTTATCTGTGTGCGGATAACGTAGGCCCTGCTGTGGTCACAGTCGAAAAAAATGATAGCGGCATCAGCATCAACCAGTCTATAAACGTGGGCTTTATTCCAGCACAAGCAGACGTTATGACCTTACAAGCAAACCCTGCCAGTATCGGTATTAATGCCCAAGGGTCTGATACACAGCAAAGTGAAATCATCGCCGTACTGCGTGACAGTAACGACAACTTAGTACCGAAACAAAGTGTCAACTTCTCGTTAAGCGATGTAACAGCAGGACGTTTAACCCAAGCCAGCACAGTATCCGATCAGTTTGGACGTGCCACTACTATCTTTATTGCGGGCAATTCTCCCACTGCGGCAGGTGGTGTGGTCATTAGTGCTCAATTAAGGGATAACCCCGCAGTCAAAGCGGTGGTAACAGTCACAGTCGCAAAACGTGAGGCTTTCATTATTCTGGGTACGGGCAATACCATTGAAGAATTGAATACCACAGTCTATGCTTATCCTTACACAGCACTTGTAACAGATGTAGAAGGTGTACCCATTGGCAATGCGCAATTAACCCTGTCTGCAATTCCTATAAACTACTATACAGGTCTCAGAGTCTTGAGCATTGCTGGACAAAGCTGGGGTACTTTAGCAACCTACAGATGCTTAAATGAAGATATAGATAGGGATGCTTTGCTTGATCTAGGTGAAGACAATAATTCTAACGGTATTTTAGACCCTAGAAACATAGCAACTTTTGATCCTGCAACTGTAGTGACTAATGCCAGTGGCTTTGCTAACTTTAAAGTCTTGTATCCACAAGAATATGCGTATTATGCAGACATTGAAATTCGGGCGCGTACAGTAGTTTCGGGTTCAGAATCTATTGCAACAGCGGATTTCACTTTACGAGGACTTGATTCTGACTTCAAAGGCGATGCAGCGCCTCCCGGTCCTATAAGCCCTTACGGTCTTGAACCCTTTTCCAGTTTGGTGGTTAATCAGCCTGCGCTTAATAATTCTACCGGGGGTATCAGCAATAGCGTTACTAAAAATAATCCGGCGGCAACAGTACCTAGCAACTGTACATTACTCATTAAATCGACTGATGCTGCATACCGGATATTTGAATAACAGTTCTGTAATAACTGAGTAAACAAAAAAGGGGTAATGCCCGTTGGCATTACCCCTTTTTTATGCCGCACCCTCCACCAACCCCAAACTCAACTGGAAAAAAGCAGGTACATGCAGCATTGCACGCAACTCAAGTATTCAACTCATTGATTTAACTAATTAAAACAATGAAAATGATGACTTTCTGCAAGAGCAAGTTTTTTTATTTGGTAAAAACGCATCTCACCCTTAATTCAGTTGGCGCCTATGGCATTCAGCAGCCCTTCCAAATCTAACAAGCCACCCTTAAAAACCATTATTAATCAGTGCATTAGATTGCAATTATTGGATTTAACTAACGCCGCACGGGATGACTCAATGATTAATTTTCTGTAAATACAAATTTTTACTTACAGCCTTAGAAAAATCGTATACAATGCACCCGCCTGTTATGCAGAAATTGCGTGATTAAAAGGTGTGGTTAACGTATTTGCTTTAAGCTTTATTCCAGCATCTGCAAATATGTGTGTTTTTTTAGTTTTTAGAGGTTATATTCATGCAGAACGGAACCGTTAAATGGTTTAACGAAACCAAAGGGTTTGGCTTTATTGCTCCACAAGATGGCGGAGAAGATGTATTCGTACACTACTCTGTGATCAAAGGTTCAGGATTTAAAGTCTTAAAAGAAAATCAAAGTGTGCAGTTTGAGTTCACTAAAGGTCCAAAAGGACTGCAAGCAACGGTAGTTGAAGTGGTCTAAGCTCCATTAGAACTTTTCTAAGCCATTAAAAAAACCCGCGCCAGCGGGTTTTTTTAATGCTGTTGTGTGCATTTTTTAGGTAATCGCATTAGTTTGCAGTTTTTGTTCTTATCACCGCTATTTCAGGCATCTAATGCCGCCCTCTCGCATCTGTCAAAATTGCCGTAGATTCACCCATTCTGCTTATTAACCCTTAGTATTCTTTCCTTCCAAACCTGCGCATTGCGCGCCGTAACAAAGCATAGGTGTTACGCTTGATATTCCCTTCTCGTTTGATTTTGTTGAGCTTATTCGTGTTGCTGCTGTTGCTGTTATGCGCTGTGGCGCTGGGAAGCTCGGCACTGTCTTTGGCTGACTTGTTGAGTGCTTTGCGCTATCTGCCTTGGCAGGCGCCAGCAGAGGCTGAGTTGCAAGTCACGCATTTGATTGTCTGGCACATCCGCTTGCCGCGTGTGCTGGCGGCGGCGCTGGTGGGCGCGGCGTTGGCTTTGGCGGGTGTACAAATGCAAAGCATTTTGCACAATCCGCTGGCGTCGCCTGGCATTCTCGGAGTGAGTTCTGGTGCGGCGCTGGGTGCGGTGCTGCTGCTGGCATCTGGCTGGGCGTTACGGGGCGTGTGGGTGGTGCCATTTGGTGCATTTGCGGGAGCATTGCTGGCGCTGCTGGCAGTGGTATTGCTAACGCGCCAGCGCGCCCACCGCTTACATCAATCGCCGTTGCTGACGCTGTTGCTGACCGGTATCGCCCTGAATGCGCTGTTTAGCGCCTGCACTTCGCTGCTGATTAGCCTCAGTTGGGTGGAGCATGAGGTCAGCCGAGCGATGGTGTTTTGGCTCATGGGTGGGCTGGATGATCGCACTTGGACGCACGTCGGGCTGTTGTTGCCAGGGGTGTTGTTGGGCTTTTTCCTGGCGTTTTACGACCGGCGCGAGTTGGATTTGTTGCTGTCTGGTGAGGAAAATGCGGCGACACTGGGCGTATCCGTGTCTTGGGTGCGCTACCGATTGCTAACGGGTGTCGCTGTGCTCACGGCATCTGCGGTGGCGGTGGCGGGCGTGGTGGGTTTTGTTGGCTTAATAGTGCCGCACTTAGCACGTTTGCTGGTGGGTCCGCAACATCAGCGCTTGTTGCCTGCCAGTGCGCTTTGTGGCGCCCTGTTGCTGGTGGCAGTAGACTTGCTGGCACGCCTTCTCAGTCCTGATGGCAGCGTGCGCTTGGGTATACTGACAGCCCTGTTGGGCGCACCTTTTTTTCTATATCTGTTGTTACGCCGTGAGCCGTCTGCTGACGACTAAGGCTTTTCTGTTTCCCCTCCGCATATTTTGTTATACTCTTTTTATTCAATCACTTAAATACATAAAATCAGAGAGGCAGCTTGATATGAATAGTAATAATTTCAACAAGCTTCAAGTTCTATTCGGTCTTTTTTTAGCATTTATAGGGCTGTTGCCGCAGATGGTAGATGCGGCAGAATCCCATGAAGAATTAGTCCTGTTAAATTGGGCGGATTATATAGCCCCCGATTTGCTCAAAACCTTTTCCGAACGCTATAAAATTTCGGTTAAAGAGGTATTTTTCGAGTCAGATCAGGCGCGTACCGAAATGC
Source organism: Thiomargarita sp. (assembly GCA_020720115.1). Lineage (GTDB taxonomy): Bacteria > Pseudomonadota > Gammaproteobacteria > Beggiatoales > Beggiatoaceae > BB31. Next base: position 38,692 of record DYPD01000010.1, read on the forward strand.
TGCTGCGCTCACAAGGGCGCGGCTATGATTTGGCGTTGACTGGCGCATCTGATATTGCCGCTTACCGCAAACGCGGTTGGGTTGCGCCCCTCACGGAAGTGCAAGTGCCCAACCTAAAACACGCGGATTCACGCTGGTTAAAAGCCTTTAACGCCATACCAGAAGGTTATGCCGCACCTTATTTGTGGGGCAGTTTGGGTATTTTGTACCGTACTGATAAGGTGTCTTATCCGATTACCAGTTGGAAACAATTATTTGTTCCCGATCCTGCGCTGAAAGGGCGCATTCGCATGTTGCGTGATCCCCGTGATTTACTAGGTTTGGGGTTGAAATCTTTAGGCTATTCGTATAACAGCAGCAATGCAGATGAATTAAAACAACTGGAGAAACTTCTATTAGCGCAGCAACCCTTTGTCAGTGGCTATGGAATGCCACAACTCAATGAAACTTCTGGATTTGTCACTGGCGAGCACTGGATAGGTATGGTGTTTAATGGTGATGCTTTAATCTTAAAAGAACTAACCCCCCACTTGCACTTTGTCATTCCGCAAGAAGGCACTGGATTATGGTGCGATTATCTCATTGTGATGCAAGCCTCGGCACATAAAACAGCCGCCTATCAATTGATTGACTTCCTTAATCAACCCGAAAACGCAGTGCGCTTAGCCCAGTATCTGCAATACGCTTCAACCAATCAAGCAGCAGAAAAACTTTTGCCGGCAGATTACCTGAAGAATCCGCTGATTTATCCCAGCAAACAGGTACTGGATTTAAGTGAAACTGCCGCCATAGATTTGCCCCCCAGAGGCAAAAAACAGCGTGCTGCCATTTATAATAAAATCATCCAAAACTAACTGATGAAACTACAAAGCAAAATTCTGTTGGCGGTAGTGCCGCTGATTGTCATTCCTTTGTTGACCTTGGGCGGCATTGCTTATCAACGTCTACAACAGACTGCTACAGATACTTTGACCGATCAAATGCGCAGCCTATTGCAACAAAGCACGCAACAGGTACAAGCTTTTGAACAAACTGTTATCGCTAATGTGCATTTGTTTTCCGCTTCAGAAATGTTGCATGGTTATTTATTAGCCAGCGAAGCAGAACGCTATGATTTATTACAACTGCCATTGCTTAAACTCTTTAGCAGTTATCAACAAGCCTATCCCGCCTATATTGAAATCCGCGTGATCTTGCCTGACGGCTATGAAGAAACGCGCTTTGCAATTCCTGATTTACCTAATCTAAGCGATGATGAAAAAGAGACTGAGTATTTTAAGCATTGGCTAACAGAACCAAAAGAAACTCACCTCAGTTATTTACGCAATCCAGATACGCAAGACTCTATTTTACAGGTTGCGCAGGAATTAAAATTTAGTGATCCCACTGCGCAAGAACGCGGCAACATAGATTCAGTTCCATTGCAGGGATTTTTAGTGATTAGTGCCCGTCTGGATTACTTAGCGCAATTGGCAAAAAACAATAAAGTAGGTAAACAGGGAGAATTACTTTTTGCTGATGCAAGTGGAATTATTTTGTTTCATCCACAGGCAGCAAAAGTTGGGCAAAAACTCCCAGCGGAAGTGCTGAATTTAATGCAGAATCAACAGCCTGCACAGTTTTCAGTACAAGGAATCCAATATCAATGGCAAGCATTGAATCCAAATTTATGGGTATTTACCCTGTTATCGGAAACAGAATTGTTGGCAGAAAGTCGTCGTTTAGGTTTTACCGTTGCGGCTATTACGTTGGCGGCTATTTTAATCACCTTGTTACTGTTAATGATGTTGCTCAACAAATTGCTCTTAAAACCTATTCACGAGCTGACCACTGCAACTTTGCATCTTGAACACGGGCATTTAGAGGCTCAATTGATTGTGCGTAGCCATGATGAAATGGGGATTCTGGCGCAGCGTTTTAATAAAATGGCGCAACATTTGAAAACCGCGCAACAACAAAAAGACCAGGCACAAGCAGAGGCGCTGGAAAATAAAGAAAAAGCCATTGAAAATTTAAAGCAAGCGGATCGTTTGAAAGATGAATTTCTAGCCAATACTTCACATGAATTGCGCACCCCTTTGAATGGTATTATTGGCATTGGTCAGTCTTTGCTGGATGGCATTGGCGGCACGCCCAATCCGCTGCAAGCGCAAAATCTGCGCATGATTGTGCAAAGCGGCAAACGCTTGGCAACGCTGGTGAATGATATTTTGGATTCACTGAAAATGCGCACCAAAGAATTGCAACTGCAATGCCGCCCGGTAGACATTTATGCCATGAGCAGCTTGGCGCTGGAATTATCGAATGCGTTGGTGTTGGGCAAACCGGTGGTATTAGAAAATGCCGTTGCCCGCGATTTGCCGCCGGTGTATGCCGACGAAAACCGTTTGCAGCAAATTTTGCTGAATTTGATCGGTAATGCGATTAAGTTCACTCATGTCGGGCAGGTATCGGTCAGCGCCTTTGTGAACGCGCAAGGGCTGATGGAAATCTGTATTGCGGACACTGGCATTGGTATCCCGGCGAATAAATTGGAGGTGATTTTCCATGCTTTTGAGCAAGCTGATGGTTCAACAGCACGGGAATATGGCGGCACGGGCTTGGGCTTATCGGTCACGCAGCAATTGGTGGAATTGCACGGCGGAGTGGTGCGCGTGGAAAGTCAAGAGGGTGTAGGTTCGCGCTTTTACTTTACCTTGCCATTATCGGCGCAGGCTTTGCCCAACAGCGCCACGACCGACTTGCCGACAATGACGGCAGAAGCGGTTGCGCGGGCGGCGGAGGCTGAAGCGGAGTCAGTTGCCGAGTACGGTATTTTGAGTTGCGAAGCAGGTGCGGATGAGGGGCAATGTCGCGTCTTGATTGTAGATGACGAACCCGTGAATCTACAGGTGTTGGTCAATTATCTGTCTATGCACAATTATCAACTGACCCTCGCTTCTTCAGGACCTGAGGCGCTCGGCTTGTTAGAAAGCGGCTATGAGCCGGACATTATTATTCTCGATGTGATGATGCCGCGCATGACCGGCTTTGAAGTCACGCATATCATTCGTAACACTTGGAAACTCAACGAATTACCGATTTTATTGCTGACCGCGAAAAATCAGGCGCAAGATATTGTGACGGGGCTGGAAGCGGGAGCGAATGATTATTTGGTGAAACCTATTGCCAGAGAAGAACTACTGGCGCGTATTCGCACGCATTTATCCATTAAACGTCTAAAAGCCTCGCGTGAAGCGGCGCTTGAAATGGCGCGTCTAAAATCAGAGTTTTTGGCAAACATGAGCCACGAAATTCGCACCCCTATGAACGCCATTATTGGCGTGAGCGAACTCTTAAGCGGCACGCAACTCACTGAAGAACAAATGGATTATACCAACACCATTCGCACGGGAAGCGAAACTTTACTGGCGCTGATTAACGATATTTTAGATTTTTCCAAAATCGAAGCCGGCAAACTGGAATTAGAAACCCAGCCGTTTTGGGTGCGGGCGTGCGTTGAAGAGGCACTTGATTTGGTGCGTGGTAGTGCCAGCAAAAAAGGTTTAAATCTAGTCTATTGGATAGACTGGTCAGTACCCATGCAGATGATTGGTGACATCACGCGCCTGCGTCAAACCCTGGTAAATCTATTGAGCAACGCCGTGAAATTTACCCAGGAAGGCGAAATCATGGTCAAGGTCATTGCGCAAGCGCAAAACCTCGAAACAACGCCCGCACAATACGAATTCATTTTCTCTGTGCAAGACACCGGCATTGGTATTTCTAAAGAACAGCAGCAGAAACTGTTTCAATCCTTTAGTCAAATTGACAGTTCTATTACCCGTCGCTATGGTGGGACGGGATTAGGGCTGGCGATTTCTAAACGCTTAATTGAATTCATGCACGGAAAAATTTGGGTGGAAAGCCTAGAACAACAGGGAACAACTTTTAGTTTTTCTGTGTGCCAGCCAGGTATTCTGCACACAGAACCCTTACCCGTATGGCAGCTACAACAACAGCCCTTTGTTGGTAAACAGATTTTATTGGTGGGAGAAAATACAAACAACCGAGAAGTTCTGCAACACTTTTTAAGCTATTGGGGCGCCACTTTAACCTGCATTGACAAACAAAATTTTGTCGCAGACAAGCTCCAGAATTTGCCTATTGATTGCGTGTTCATTGAATTGCCACCCGTAGAACAAAAAACCACCAGTTTGCTAGAGCATGTTCAAGCATTGCAACAACAATTGCGCTTTTCTCTCGTCTTGATTGCCCCTATTTGTCGCTCGTCTTTAGTCAGCGAACTCTTTGATCATTGCTTGGCAAAACCGATACGTCCACAACCCCTCTATGAACTCTTAGCAAAAGAATTTAGCAAACACAAAACTGCTGAGGTAAAGCCTATTGCAACGCCTAAACTGCCAGAACACATACTGCCTAATGCAGACATGCGTATTTTGTTGACCGAAGATAATAGGGTTAATCAAAAAGTGGCAACACTTTTATTAAAACAACTGGGCTTTCAAGCCGATATTGCCAACAATGGCGTAGAAGCTCTGGAGGCTTTACAAGTCAAAGACTATGATTTGATCTTCATGGATATGCAAATGCCAGAAATGGATGGTTTAACCGCTACCAGAGAAATTCATAAGCAGTTTCCATCAGAGCGCATTCCTTGGATTGTGGCTATGACGGCTAATGCGATGAAAGAAGATCAACGGGCTTGCTTTGATGCTGGCATGAATGATTATGTGAGTAAACCGATTCGCCAACAGAAACTCAGTGCAGCGTTAGCGCGTTTTAATGAACAGCGAGTGATTTAAAACGCGAAAAACCTGATAGCCGCACTGCTGGCTATCAGGTTTTTGTTTAAAAAATGGCGGCTATTTGTTTAAGCCTTTAAGAACATCAGCAACTCTTCTAGTTCTAAGCGCAATTCCTTGACTAAATCCAGTCCGTTGGTTTCTAACGTCTCTGGTATATCGCTGTCTTCGCTGAGTTGTTGCTTAGCGCCTCCAATAGTAAAGCCCTTTTCATACAGCAGGCTGCGTATTTGGCGAATGAGCAACACGTCATGGCGCTGGTAATAACGCCGATTGCCGCGCCGTTTGAGCGGTTTAAGCTGCGGAAATTCTTGTTCCCAATAGCGCAGCACATGGGGCTTAACTGCGCACAGTTCACTGACTTCTCCGATGGTAAAATAACGTTTGCTCGGAATAACCGGCAGTTCGTTATTGTTCGATAATTCCAGCATAGGCTTCTACCCGCGCTCTGAGTTTTTGACCAGGGCGAAAAGTCACAACGCGCCGGGCGCAAATAGGAATTTCTTCCCCGGTTTTTGGATTGCGTCCGGGGCGTTGGTTTTTGCTGCGTAAGTCAAAATTCCCAAAACCGGAAAGTTTAACCTGTTCGCCTTCTTCTAAGGCTGAACGAATTTCTTCAAAAAACAGATCAACCACTTCTTTAGCTTCGCGTTTGTTTAAACCCAGTTCTTCAAACAAGCGTTCTGCCATAGCGGCTTTGGTTAATGCCATTTTACTGTTCCCTCCAGGATACATAGACGAATGATTAGAATGCGTCCGAAAATAAGGTAGAACCTTAGTACATCTTGTATGCAAAAAAGCAACAAGCAGTTATATTTTTTAGTTTATGCCAACTTAAAGAAAGTAAGTCTTTGCTTTATCCTTAAGTTCTTAAAGCGGCATTAAAATGCTGTTCTAAAGCGGCTAATACACGATCAATGACAGGATCAATTTCAGATTCTGTTAGATTGCGCGAAGACGCTCGGAAGGTCAAGCCCAAAGCGAGACTTTTTTTCTCAGGATCAATGCCTTCGCCTTGATATATGTCAAACAACTGGAGGTTTGTCAAGAATTCCCCCGCATTTTTGCGAATCTGTTCTAAGAGTGCGCTGGTTTGCAATCTGCGCTCGACAACGATGGCGATGTCGCGGCGAATTGCTGGAAATTTCGATAGGCTTTGGAAGCTGGGCAGGGCTTGCGTATCCCAGACTTTGAAAGCGATTTCAAATAGATACAAAGCGCCGTTTACATCCAGGCGGCTTTCTAACGCGGGGTGCAGTTTGCCAAGCCAGCCGAGGGTTTCGCCTTCATGGGTAATTTTGGCGGTTTGCCCTGGGTGTAAGGCGAGGTGGGTGCCGCTGTCAAAACGCAGTGTGAGGGCGGAGTGTTTGAACAAGGCTTCTAAGTCGCCTTTTAGATCAAAAAAGTCTAGTGCCCGTTTGTCGCTGCCCCATTGTTCTGGCAGGGCGCGTCCGCAGGCAACGCCTGCCAGCATTTTTTCTTGCTGTAACGTGCCGTCGCTGGCGTACACAAAGCGCAAACCGGTTTCAAACAGGCGTATATCGGGTTGCTGGCGTTTTTGGTTGTGCAACACGGCTTGTACGAGACCTGACCATAGGCTGGTACGCATTGCCGCCATATCGCTTGCCAGCGGATTGGCTAAGGTGATGCCGCTGAGATTCGGGCTGAGTTGCGCTTGCAGTTGCGGGTCAACGAAGCTGTAGGTGATGGCTTCTTGGTAGCCACGTTCAAGCAAGGCGGATTGTACCGTGCGCAAGCTGTCAGCGGGACGGCGTTGAATATCCAAAGCGGCACTGGCGGCTTGGCTGGGTAGGCGATTGTAGCCGTAGACTCGTGCAACTTCCTCAATTAAATCAGCTTCCAAGCTGAGGTCAAAACGAAAACTGGGGGGCACCACATGCCATTCGCTGGGTGCGTTGGGCGGGGAAGTTTTTTCTATTTCCATGTCCAGACGGTGCAGGCATTCTTCTACTTCGGCATCAGGCAGGGCTTGTCCTAATAAGAGCGCCAAGCGTGTGGCACGCAAGCTAATGCTGTGACGCTCGGGTAACGCATTGGAAAAAGTGACTTCGGTCAGGGGACCGGCTTGACCGCCGACTATGCTTAACAAGAGTTCTGTAGCGCGATCAATGGCTTGTACCTGTAATGCGGGATCAACGCCGCGTTCAAAACGGTGCGAGGAGTCGGTGTGCAATCCGTAGCGGCGGGCGCATCCTGCCAGTAAGGTGGGGGTAAAAAAGGCGCTTTCTAAGAAAACAGCTTGAGTTGCGCTGTTCACAGAGGCGGCTTGTCCACCCATGATGCCGGCTAAGGCTTGTGCTTGTTGCTGATCGGCAATCACCAGGGTGTTTTCATCTAAGCTCAGTTGTTGCCCATCTAGCAGGGTTAAGGCTTCGCCAGCGCGGGCTTTGCGCACCTGAATCCCACCGGATAATTTCGCCAAATCAAAGGCGTGCATGGGTTGTCCAAGTTCTAACAATACATAATTGGTCACATCCACCACAGGGCTTAAGCTACGCAAACCGCTGCGGCGCAAGCGTTCGCGCAGCCACAAGGGAGTTGGCAAGTGGTTGTTGATGCCACGCACCACACGTCCCACATAATGCGGGCAGGCGGCGCTATCGGACACCGCAACAGGCAAACAGTCGCTGAGCGTGACGGGGATTTGGGCGGGCGCAGGTAACGTCAGCGGGCTACCCGTGAGCGCACGGACTTCGCGGGCGATGCCTAGCACACCTAAACAATCGCTGCGATTGGGGGTTAAATCCACTTCAATGCTGACATCATTGAGTTGCAAATAGTGGCGCAAATCTTCCCCAATAGGTGCGTCTGACGGTAGGCTGAATAAGCCTTCAGAGGTTTCTGCCAAGCCTAATTCGCTGGCAGAACAGAGCATTCCGCTGGATTCCACGCCGCGCAGCTTGGCTTTTTTAATCTGTACCTTGGGCAACTGTGCGCCTACCAACGCCACTGGCGCACGCATTCCAACGCACACATTGGCTGCACCGCAAACGATTTGCAGGATTTCGCCAGTGCCCACATTGACTTGGCAAACATTTAATTTGTCGGCATCTGGATGCGGTGTAATGGACACGACTTCGCCCACCACTACGCGCGAAAATTCAGCGGCAACCGCTGCAATGCTGTCCACTTCTAATCCCGCCATAGTGAGTTGCGCAGCCAAAGCCTCAGTGCTTAACGGCGGATTCACCCATTCACGCAACCAATGTTCGCTGAATTTCATGCTTATCCCTTGTCCTCAAACTTTCGTAAGAAATGCCGGTTTCTTCTGCCAGCGCCTTAACACAGGGCGAAGCATCATGCTTACTTAAAAAGTGGCAAAACCATGCCCTAATTAATTGTCTTGAAAATACCAAGAGCGCGCAAACCGAAAAACGCGCCATTTTAGCGAAAACTTGAGTTTTCAACAAGATAGGTAGGGATTCTAAATGTAGATTTCCGCACAAAAGTTCGCAGACTGTCTATATTTTTCAAAATATCAACAGGTTGCAGGCATTTTATGGATAAGTTCACAAAACCCTGCGAGCAATTTATGCAGCAAATTACAGACGGCGGCGCAATTCTAAAAACATTTTTTCACTTTCTTGCACCAAACTACGGGTCGCTTCTAGCACTGTATCCAGGTACAAATCCGTTTGCCGGCCACTAGCACCTACGCGGGTAGATAGCCCTTCTTGGGTGGCGATACCATCTGCCGTGCCGTAGGGATAACCGTTACGCACATCCAACAACAGCGCCTTGGCATAGCCTTCCGCTTTGAGCGACTGACCGGGCGACAAATACGCGCCTATGATGGTTAAATCCAGTAAAGACAAAAGGTTGGAGTTGCGTTCTGATTTGCCATACACCTCATACAACAAAACCGCGTCTAAATGTTGACGTGCGGCGGTGAGGCGGATTTTACGGATAATTTCCGTTAAACTGTGAGACTGGTGCTGTTGTGCGCTCGGTGAGGGCAAAAGCATTGCAGCAATTAGGCGGCTGACTGGCACAAATTCGCCAAAATCCGCGCCTAGCCGCTCAACGGCAGCAAACCAGAGATCGGCTTCGGCTTGCGACAAAGGCGCTAAATCGCCGGCTTCGATTTTTGCCAAACCAATGCGGGCAGGAAATCGCAGCAGTGGTTCAACGGCAGCGACTTGCGTGACTTCTTGATCAATGTTACGCAATTCGGGCGATTTATTCATTTCCCCTTGTGTGGGATAACGAGATAAATACTCGCGCCCCGAAGTCGTTTGTACACTCTGCATACAAGCGGTCAAACTGAGGAATAGCCCAGCCAGGCTACAGACGAACAGCCAAGATTTTACGCGATTCATAGGTTTTAACTCCTTATGCAAAAAACACTCGATTTCTTAACACCCACACAAGCTTTAATCATTACCAGTTTAATGGCAATAGGTTTATATCTGGATGCTTGCATTCCGGTTTGGGGACAAATAGGCGTTAGCTTGTTTTTTTGGGCGCTATTGTGGTTTCTTTATCAGCGTGCGGCAACCATAGAACGCTTTATGTTAATGAGTTGTTTAGTATTAGCCACGCTAGGCGAAATATTTTGTTCCCTGGTTTGGGGATTGTACGATTACCGCTTTTTTAATATTCCGCATTATGTTCCTCCTGGGCATGTTTTGCTATTTTTAGTTGGCAGCGTCCTGGCGCTAAAATTGCCTCATTGGATCAGCTACTTAGTGCCGTTGCTGGCGCTGCCTTACATGATTGCCGGAGTTTGGTTAGGATTTGACCAATTTGGGCTGGTCTTATTTCTAATGTTCACCGCCTGTTGGTTCAGCGGCATTGAACGGCGATTGTTCAGCACCATGTTTTTGCTCTCTCTGTGCCTAGAAATTTACGGCACTTGGTTAGGTAACTGGACCTGGCGACCCATAGTACCCTACTGGGATTTAAGCAATACCAACCCGCCGCTGGCATCTGGGGCTTTTTATTGCATACTGGATTTTCTCGTGCTCTTGCTGTTACGCACGCAAAACCGCATTCCGCACGCATTGGCAAAAAACACCCGCCACAGCGTTCATGCTTCTTCGCCCTCTTTGGTATTAGTGACGGACAGTTGCTCATAAAAAATCTGCTGCGTAGGTGCTTTTGTAAACTTTGAAACTTAACATAAACAGATGAACAGATACAGAATAAAAAGGGGAAACCTCTAATGGACATTAAACCACTGGTTGAATGGAATGATAAACTCAGTGTTGGCATTGAAGAAATTGATGAACAACACAAGGTTTTAGTCAAATTAGTAAATGATCTATATGGCGCGATCATTAAAAAGACTGATGATGAAGTAGTTGATGATATTCTGGCGGAGTTGATTCAATACACCATAGTGCATTTTGCGGTTGAAGAAAGTCTAATGCGGATTTTCGATTACCCACAATACGAAGAACATAAAAAACACCACCAGGTTTTGGCAAGCCAGGTGTTGGATATTCAGCGCAAAGTCAAAACACGCGAAGAAGTGGTTAGCATGGATATATTGAACTTTCTACGCGGTTGGCTTACCAATCACATCATGATTGAAGACAAGCACTATACGCCATTTTTCTTAGATCGCGGACTCAAAGGTTCTTGGTCAAAACGCGGCTGGGTTGGTAAAGTTTGGGATTTTGTACATCGCTAAACGGCAAAACCAATACCTGAACCTGCATTAGTTCAAACTGTGCGAAAATCGGCGCAAGCGCCGATCTAGCGCGGTGCATGGATCAATAAAACGTCTATAAAATCCCCCTAAAAGAGTTTATGCTATCCCTCACATAATCCCGTCTCACCCCAAAGGAAATGCTAGAGAGGCCACTATGATTGAAAGCTCAATACAGATTAATAAGCGTTTAGAAAACCTGCAAAAACATCTTGCTGACGAACACCCTGACAATCCCGTGATGGCAAACGCCGTGCAAAGTTTCCGCAAGCTCGACGAAGTTGCCTATAAACTGGGCTTGTTGGATAAGGATCAGTCCTATGCCACGCGAGTTTCTTGGTGGCCTATGATTGCCGTGTTAGGCACTTTTTCCGCCGGAAAATCCACTTTTATCAATTCTTACCTGGGACAAACCCTGCAACGTACTGGCACCCAGGCGGTAGACGATAAGTTTACCGTGCTCTGTTTCAGTCACCAGGCACAAGCCAAAACCTTACCTGGCGTGGCGTTGGATGCTGATCCGCGCTTTCCGTTTTTCCAAATCAGCCGCAGCATTGCCGAAATTTCTGAGGCGGGACAGCAGCGCATTGATGCCTATTTACAATTAAAAACCTGCCCCAGCGAAGCACTGCGCGGCAAAATTATGATTGACTCCCCCGGCTTTGATGCGGACACGCAACGTACTTCTACTTTGCGTTTAACCCAACATATCATTGATTTAGCGGATTTAGTGCTGGTGTTTTTTGACGCCCGTCATCCTGAACCTGGGGCTATGCAAGATACCCTGGATCATCTGGTGACAGCCACCCTAGAACGCGCAGATTTCAATAAATTTATCTATATTCTCAATCAGATAGATGTTACCGCCAAAGAAGATAACCCAGAAGAAGTGGTCGCCGCTTGGCAGCGTTCGCTGGCTCATGCCGGTCTAACCGCCGGACGTTTTTACCGCATTTATAACCCAGCAGTCGCTGTGCCGATTGAAAACGAAACCACCCGCGCCCGTTACGAGAAAAAACGTGCCGCGGATATGGCGGACATTGAAGTGCGGATGCAGCAAGTGGAAGTCGAACGCTCCTACCGCATTGTCGGCACCCTGGAACAAACCGCCAAAGACATTGAGCACCGCATCGTGCCTAAACTCAGCGACATGCTAAAACGCTGGCGCAAGCGTGTGTTTATCACCGAAGGCGTTATTCTCGGCACTGTAGCGGCAATTTTGCTCGTTGCCTTCAGCATAACCAGTAGTTGGGAATTGCTCAGCAGCTTTTTCAGCACTCTAATCCAAGGCGGTTTCCTGTCTTACCTCATGGGTGCTGTGCTTATTGGCGTGTTGGGTTACTTCCATTTTTCTATGCGCAAAGTCGCTGCTAACAGCATCTTACGCAGTTTGGTGCTAGAAATGGCGGGCGATGAAGATGCTATTGAGCAATATAGCCGCGCTTTCCGCAAAAGCACCGCGCCTTATCGCCCGATTTTCCTCAATAATCCCTGTGGTTGGGGCGGCTATGCACGGCAATTGCTGGATAAAGTGCGCAGCGATGCCAATGATTATGTGCAGGCATTAAATGATCGCTTTACCAATCCTTCTGGGCGTAATAAAGACTCTCTGTAAATTCAAATAGCCTGATTTTTTAGCTAAACAAAAAAGCCGAACCTGTTCAGGTTCGGCTTTTTTATTGGTTTTGCCTAACTTACAACTGGGTTAAAACCCTTGCGGCTGCATCCAGCGTTGCTTGGATGTCCTGCTCGGTGTGAGCGGCTGAGACAAAACCCGCTTCATAGGCGGAAGGCGCAAGATACACACCTGCTTCTAACATGCCGTGAAAGAAGCGCTGGAAGGCGCTTAAGTCGCATTGAGTGGCTTGTGCAAAGCAGGTGACTTGCGCGTCAGTGAAGAATAAGCCAAACATGCCGCCCACTTGATTGGCGCTCATGGCAATGCCTGCGGCAGCGGCGCGTGCTAACAAGCCGCTGACCAGTTGAGTGGTTTTGGCGCTGAGGTCGGCGTAAAAACCGGGCTGGGTGACTAGGTCTAAAGTGGCTAAACCCGCGGCCATTGCTATCGGGTTGCCGGATAGAGTGCCGGCTTGGTAGACAGGTCCGAGCGGGGCAATCTGCTGCATGATTGCGGCTTTGCCGCCAAAAGCGCCAACCGGCATTCCGCCACCAATGATTTTGCCGAGCGTGGTTAAGTCGGGCGTGATGCCGTAATGCGCTTGTGCGCCGCCGAGTGCGACGCGAAAACCGGTCATGACTTCATCAAAAATCAGCACCGCGCCGTGCGCGTCGCAGATTGTGCGCAAGCCTTCGAGAAAACCGGGCACCGGGGGAATGCAGTTCATGTTGCCAGCGACAGGTTCAACAATAATGCAGGCGATTTCGCTGCCCAGGCTTTGGAATACTTGCTGAACTTGCGATAAGTCATTATAAGTTAAGGTAATTGTGTGTTCTGCGAGGGCGGCGGGTATGCCAGGGGAATTGGGCACGCCAAGGGTAAGTGCGCCTGAACCGGCTTTGACCAGTAAGGAGTCGGAATGCCCGTGATAGCAGCCTTCAAATTTGACGATTTTATCGCGTCCAGTAAAACCGCGTGCTAGGCGTATGGCGCTCATGGTGGCTTCGGTGCCAGAATTGACCAGACGCACTAAGTCCATTGAGGGCACTAATTCGCACAAGCGTTGTGCAACTTGGGTTTCAATCGCAGTGGGAGCGCCATAGCTTAAACCGGCGGCGGCGGCGTTTTGTACCGCTTGGATGATGGCGGGGTGGGCGTGTCCGGCAACCATAGGTCCCCAAGAACCGACATAGTCAATGTAGGCGTTGCCGTCAACATCGTACAGGTGCGCACCTTGAGCGCGGGCGATGAAAATCGGTTCACCGCCAACGCCGCGAAAAGCGCGTACCGGCGAATTGACGCCGCCAGGGATATAGTTTTGTGCCGCTTGGAATTGCGCGTGGGATTGGGTATGGGTTAAAGACATTGAGCACTCCGAAAGGAAAAAAACCTTGTGGGCTGCTCTTTGAGTTTTCCATTAGAGCCTACCGAACAAGGTCTTTGCTGAGAGAAAAATTAACGTAGATAAAGGGTTACATCAACACGCCGGTTTAACTGCATACCTTGAGGGGACATGTTGGGGGCAACCGGGCGCCGTTCGCCATTGCTTTGAATCACCAATAAATCCGCTGCGATACCGCGTTTGATTAAGCCCTGACGCACGGCTTTAGCACGCTTTTGCGCTAAATTTTTGTTGTAACCGTCTTTACCTCGGCTATCGGCATTGCCTTCGATTACCACCGAGGTTGGGTTGTTAAAGCGGATGGCATTGGCAATGGCGTCCAGCCGGCTTTGTGCATCAGGGCGCAAGTTGGCTTTAGCGGTGTCGAAATACACCGCCTGCAAGTCCGTTTTAGGCTGTGCTACGCCCAGCGAAGAAAAACCACAATTGCAGTTGACATCCGATAGCAAGGGTTGAGGCGTCGCGCCCTCGATTCCGACATCGTCTACCGGAACGCTAGTGCAAGCGCCCAAGACGCTGGTTAAACTGAGCAATCCTAACAGCTTAAGGGGTGTGAAAGTCCGGCATGGCATGAGTAAACCTCCGTTTGAACAATTTTTAATAGCCGCTGTGATGCAGTGAATGGGAAGTGAATAGCTTAAGGGCTTTCAGCCATCAACTGAATCATTATCTGATGCAAATCTTGGGCGTTTTCGACATCAATGTTACCGGGTTCAAGCCGCATTGCAGCATTGGCAGCTTGCTGCGTTTCAGAGCCAGCCCTGACTTCAGGAATTTTGTCAGGTGCAAGAGATAGAGAGGCGTTGTCTGACGCAGCAGCCACGCCTTCTTTATCACTCGTTTCGCTTGTTTCTGTGGCTGTGCCAGCACCCAAATGCAGGGTTTCTGGCGCATCTTTACTTGTCTGTGGTGGGCTGTCAGAATTGCCTGACTCAACCAAATTCAACACCGACGCCTGCTGTTGCTGCTTGTAAGTAGATAAATCCACCTCGTTGGCTGGCGTTGTATCAGCCGCCACTGTGGGCAATTCCGCTTTACTGACAGGCGTTGTTATATCAGGTGTTGTTGTGTCAGCCGCCACTGTGGGCAATTCCGCTTTACTGACGGGCGTTGTTATATCAGGTGTTGTTGTATCAGCTGCCACTGTGGGCAATTCCGCTTTACTGACAGGCGTTGTTATATCAGGTGTTGTTGTGTCAGCCGCCACTGTGGGCAGTTCCGCTTTACTGACGGGCGTTGTTATATCAGGTGTTGTTGTGTCAGCCGCCACTGTGGGCAGTTCCGCTTTACTGACGGGCGTTGTTATATCAGGTGTTGTTGTGTCAGCCACTACTGGCGCATTGTTGCTTGCTGCTACGGAAGGCGTGTCCGTTGCTGTTTTCGGCAAAGCGATTTCTATTGGTTGCAACTCAACTAAATCGCGTGCAGCTTGGTTGCCCACATTGCCCACATTGCCCACATTGCCCGCGTTGCCCGCGTTGCCCGCGTTGTCTGCATTGTTCACAGCTTGCTGCACCGCAGGCGCTACGGCTATCGCAGGCACATGACCAATGAACTGCCTCAACAAAGGCTGCGGCGGCTGTGGCAGTTCAGCCTTCAACACCGAGGGATAACTACAGCCCGCCAGCAGGCTAACAGTCAAACTCAACAAAAATGCAACGCCAGATACCAATACGAACCTCATAACCCCTCTCCCAACCGCTGGAATGCTGAGTGCAAAAAATTGAACACTTACAAAGCGCATAGTGCAAAAACTTTAAGCGATTGTTTAAGTGCTGTCTATAACTTTATAAACTTCCTGGAGACCCGTCGCGTGGCAAAGACCTTTTCTCTACCTCAAGCGCAAAGCCGCATGGCTTTTATCTGGTTAATAGTCGCCGCTTTACTGACCATCGTTTTATGGCAAGTGCCTTGGGGCAATTACATTTTGTACCCTTTTACCCTACTTGCCACCTGGTTTCACGAAATGGCACACGGCTTAGCCGCCATACTATTAGGCGGGCATTTCAATGAACTCAAATTATTTCCCAATGGTTCTGGCGTGGCGCTTTACAGTTATTCGCGTTTATGGGGAGGCGATATGGGATTAGCGATAGTCGCTGCCAGTGGACCCCTAGGACCAGCAATTGCCGGAGCCGTGTTTATTTTGGCGGGGCGCTATTACCAGAGCGCACATTGGTGCTTGGTATTACTGGGAATGATGCTATTTTTATCCGCTGCTATTTGGGTGCGTAGCGGTTTTGGTTGGACAGCAGTGAGCGTTTTAGGCGGGATGATTTTATTGATTGCGAGTTATACACCGCAGTGGGTGCAAAGCTTTGCTATCCAATTTTTAGGCGTACAAGCCTGCATAAGCGTCTATCGGCAACTGGATTATTTATTCACATACAAAGCCACCATTGATGGCACACCGATGCTTTCCGACACCGGACAAATGGCGGAATACTTGGCATTACCACACTGGTTTTGGGGCG
Organism: Thiomargarita sp.; assembly: GCA_020720115.1. Classification (GTDB taxonomy): domain Bacteria; phylum Pseudomonadota; class Gammaproteobacteria; order Beggiatoales; family Beggiatoaceae; genus BB31. Next base: position 54,665 of record DYPD01000010.1, read on the forward strand.
GTTCGCTGGCGTTACTTTCGCTCGTGCTATTAGCCACCAGCCTGCACTTAGCCTATCGCCGCTAAACCGCCGGCTTCAAACCACGCCAAACAGCTTGTCAATGGCTTGCAAGCCCTGCTCAACCGCGTGATCCACCTTTTCCGGCTTAGTTTGACGCGCACAAGCGCAGTTCAAATAAGCATGTGCTGCCAGAATTTTTAAGCCATGCGCAATTTTCGCTACTTCTTCAGCAGACAATTGAGCATCGGATTTCAACATATAAGGCGCAGATTCCATTGCTGATTTTCCTAAAAATGAGTACGGATACAGCCCCTATATAGGCGACTGAGAAAACGGGATAAAACTTCTTGAATGTGCGCGAGCATCCGGCTCAACACTATCCCTGGTAAACGCACATCAAGAAGTAAAATTAGTATATTAAAAAACACTAATATATGCAAATGCGTTTCTCGTGCCAGCGTTCCACGCGGCACGGGGTTTTCGCACTCTGCGCGTTCATTCTCATGCCAATATTGCGCGTTCCGCACAGCCAGGTAGGGTGCTGAGCCAGCCCTGTTAAGGTGGTTCAATTGCACTAAGAAAGTAATAGTGCTGTAGAAACATGAGGCTTGCCCTTGTATTTATTTTTTGGCGCTGGCGGTTTTTTAACACCGCGTTTATTTTTCTTGAATTTTTTAAGTTCTATTTTGTTAGCC
>DYPD01000093.1:0-10628 GCA_020720115.1 Thiomargarita sp.
TAACTAGATTAATTAAATTTTCTGGAATTTCACCCTCCAGTTGATTGCCGCGCATGTATAAATCAGTTAAATTGGTTAAATTACCAAGTTCGGGCGGAATCTTTCCACTCAATTTATTATGATCAAGGTCTAAGCGAACTAGGCTACGCATTCCACCAAATTCATGTGGAATTTCGCCTTCAATCTGATTTAATTCAACATCAAAAAATATGAGCTTTTCTAATTTACCAAACGCCGGATATAATTGACCGGTTAATTTATTACTGAAGCCTAATAAATATTCAAGATTGGCTAAATTGCTCAACTCTGCTGGAATACTCCCTTCTAGCAAATTGTTATCTAATCCCAGATAACGCAATCTGGGTAGATTACCCAAACTGGGTGGAATTTCTCCACTCAAACGGTTAAAGCTCAATACTAAAGAACGCAGCTCGGTTAATTGGGAGAGTTCTGCCGGAATACTTCCATTCAGCAAATTGTTATTGAGCACTAACCAGGTTAACTGTTTTAATTTACCTAAATCGGCTGGTATTGCTTCTGTAAAATGATTGATATCTAAATACAACTCTCGCAATAAACTCAGTTCTCCAATAGTGCGGGGTATTGTTCCTTCTAAGCGATTATCAGACAAAGATAAAACCAACAGTTTTGGCAGTTGTCCGATTTCTGGTGGTAATACCCCCTGGAGGTTATTGCTGGCTAATTGAAGTTCTATAATATGCCCCTCTTCCACTGAAACACCAAACCATTGAGCTGCTGGCACACTGGTATTCCAATGGCTATTGTTTATCCATGCTACGCCTTGAGTTTGATTGTATAAAGCTAACAAAGCAAAACATTCGGTCTCAGATACCCCGGTACTTGCTGTATCATGACAATTGGTTTCAGCCTGAGCGGGTCCAATTAGAAGTAATAGTGTGCATAAATAGGCTGCTAGATTTTTAACGCTGAGTCTTGTGCTGTTCATAATGAATATCCTTTTTTTATTTCCCCCAAAAGAACCTTTATCCCATTCTGAATATGTTGTGCTTAAAAAGCAGCATATGCTAATTTAGCGCCAAAAAGAATGTTGGAGCAATATTACTGAGCGCTATGACTTTAAGGTATTGATTTTTAAGAGTAGTATGTTTACTCGATAAATGGGTAGCCGGTTTTTCTGGTCATTCAAATAAGAGTTAAGCATGGCAATTTACGATTGCCTCTATGATAAGAAAAGCAAATTGCCAAGCTGTTACATTCACTGTTGCATTTATTGCTCTGTTATTGTGTAAGCTGTTGTTTTCGTAACAACCTTTCATGCTAAATCTTCCAGATTTTAAAAATCTGGAAGATTTTTGAAGAAAATTAATTCCTTGCAGAACTGGGTTTAGAATGTCTAACGCCTGTTTAACATGCGATAAGCAAAGGGGATGTTGGTTGCTCGGTGCTCTCTTTAAGCGGGTGTTGAACTGGAGTAACACTACTTAACGAAAAAAACCGCCAAGCTCTAAGAGGGTATGGAATAGGCACAACTCAATAAATGCTGTGCTTTTACTATGTAGCGGAAGGATCGTTGACTACTAAGAACACTGGTAAGAACACTTGGCTTTCAACGCGCAAATTGGGGCTTTTGCAAGATTCAGAAAAGCAAGCGCCTAGGGGATTTACTGCCCGCCTTCTGTTTGGCATTAATCTGAGTTATGTGTGTTTGGTGTTGCCGTTATGGGTAAGGATTTAGGGCTTAGCCAGAGTTCGCCCATGTTGTGGCGCATATTGCCAATTAAGCGCCAGTTGTCGGCTTCCAATTGCGCCACCCACCAGCCTGACACTAGGGATTTTTCTAACTTGCCTAGAAAGGTTTTGCCGTCTGTACTGCTGAGTTTGATGCTTTGATCAAACCCTGAGCGTGTGCGGTGCTGAAAAGTTAAGGTCAGTTCGTTGGGGACTTGATACTGCTTGGCTTCTTGCATCATGACTGCCTGAATCATGAGGTTTTCTCGGTTAAATTGTAGTGCGCACTGTAAACCATAGTTTTTGGCGATTTGATCGCGTTCTAAAACCTGGTTAATTTCTAAGCCTTGTTTGTAATAATCATCTACTACCAGCCCGTCGTTTGAGCGAATGGCTAAGCCGAGTGTGTACAGACCTGCCACTATTGCCACGGCGGGGAAAAATAAAATCATCCACACATAAAATTCTTTATACCAGGGTTTTTTCGCGGCTGTGGGTGCATTGAACATGGGTTTTTTCTCCAAGAAAATTTTTAAGGTAGCTGCTAGTATAAAGGCTTTTGTTTCCGCATTGACGACCCGTAAGATTAAATTAGCGTAAAGAAGACGACCATGCTCTCGATTTACAACACTCTGACCCGTGAAAAAGCGCCGTTTCAACCTATAAACCCTAACCAAGTCCGCCTGTATGTGTGTGGCATGACTGTGTATGACTATTGCCATATTGGTCATGCGCGGGTCATGGTGGTGTTTGACTCTGTGGTGCGCTATCTGCGCCATCTCGGTTACGAGGTGACTTATGTGCGTAATATCACGGATATTGACGATAAAATCATTAAACGTGCGCAAGAAAACGGTGAGGACATCAACGCCCTGACTGAGCGGTTTATTGCTGCCATGCACGAAGATGCGGACGCGCTCGGTGTGTTGCGCCCTGATGTTGAGCCTCGCGCTACCCAGTCGCTGCACCTGATCATTGTCATGATTGAGCGCCTGCTTGAGCAGGGTTTTGCCTATTTGTCTGAGAGCGGCGATGTGCTCTATGCAATTGAAAAATTTACTCATTATGGACAGTTATCAGGCAAAAACTTAGCTGATTTGCAGGCGGGCAGTCGCGTTGAAATCAACGAAAACAAACGCAATCCGCTGGATTTTGTGTTGTGGAAAAGTGCTAAGCCGGGTGAACCCAGTTGGGCGTCGCCTTGGGGCGAGGGGCGTCCGGGCTGGCATATCGAGTGCTCGGCGATGTCAACCCATTGTTTGGGCAATCATTTTGATATTCACGGCGGCGGTGCGGATTTGCAGTTTCCGCATCATGAAAACGAAATTGCTCAATCCGAAGCCGCCACAGGTGAGCACTTTGTGAATGTCTGGATGCACAACGGTTTTGTGCGCGTCAATGAAGAAAAAATGTCCAAATCGCTGGGTAACTTTTTTACCGTGCGCGAGGTGCTCAAGCAATATGCCCCCGAAGTAGTGCGCTATTTCATTCTCACCAGCCACTACCGTAGCCCGTTGAATTATTCCGATCAACAGCTTGACGCGGCTCATCATGCGCTTGGACGCCTGTACACTGCGTTGCGCGGCTTGCCCGCCGCCCAAGGCACTTACGATGATCCGGCTTATAGCGACGCCTTTCACAAAGCCATGCAAGACGATTTCAATACGCCAGAAGCCCTTGCGGTGTTATTTGAAATTGCACGAGAAATCAACCGCTTGCGAGAAAAGCTGGCGGAAGAAGCAGCGGAATTGGGCGTGGAACTGAAAAAACTCGCGGGTATCTTAGGTTTATTGCAAGGCGACCCAGAAAGCTTCTTTCAAGCAACGGTCGGTGATGACAACAGCCTTTCTGCTGAACAAATTGAAGCCCTGATTGCTGCCCGCAATGCCGCTCGCCAAGCGCGGAATTGGGCGGAATCAGACCGCATCCGCGATGAATTGCAAGCCCAAGGCATTGTGCTCGAAGATGGCGTACAAGGCACGCTGTGGCGCAAAGCCTAACAGCCTAAACGCTGTAGCGAAAAAGCCAGCACTTCATCCATGTTGGTTGCGCCAGTTTGCAGCATCAGCAAGCGATCCACGCCCAGCGCCACGCCCGCGCAATCCGGCAAACCCGCCGCCAGCGCCGCCAGGAGCGCCTCATCCAGCGGCGGCATGGGCATTCCCTGCCGCCGCCGATACGCCAATTCCTGCTCAAACCGCTCGCGCTGTTCAGCCGCGTCGGTCAATTCATAAAAACCATTGGCTAATTCAACGCCTTGCACATAGACCTCAAAACGCGCTGCCAGTTCTGGCTGCTCTGGCAGACGCCGCGCTAAAGCGGCTTGCGAGGCGGGATAATGGTAGACAAAAGTCGGCGCAGTGCGTCCCAAATGCGGCTCAACTGCTTGATTCATAATCAATTGTAAACAAGCATCGCGCTCCAGACTGGACGCGCTTGTCGCCCCCATCCAGTGCGCGACCCGTGCTTGCAAGTGCGCCAAGGGCGCGTGCAGCGGATCAAGCTGCGCATAGCGGGCAAAAGCCTCGCTATAAGTCACATAGTCCGCTGCCGGACAACCCAAGGTAGTGCATAACAGCGCCTCTACTTCGCGCATCAGCGCATGGTGATCAAAGCCCGGACGATACCATTCCAGCAAGGTAAACTCAGGATTGTGCCAGCGCCCCGCTTCACCATCGCGGAACGCCCGACAAATCTGATAAATCGCCCCGCAACCCGCCGCCAATAAGCGTTTCATGGCAAATTCTGGCGAGCTTTGCAAAAACAAGCGTTGCTGTGTTGCGCCCTGATATTCAGTCCATAAAGGCGCAATAGTCGGCTCAGTCGCCGCCGTTGCCATCAGTGCCGGGGTTTCCACTTCCAGCACCCCGCGCTTGGCGAAAAATTCGCGCAGTTGCGCCAGCAATGCCGCACGTTGCTGCAATTGCCGTATTCCGCAGCCTGGCTGCCAAAGTGCTTGAAATGGCATGTACTACAAATACTTATTTAAAAATTCGAGAGTCACTTGCCGCGCTTCTTCCGTTACTTCTGGGTCATAGTGCAAACTCTCTGGGTTAGCAAAACCATGATCCGCATCGTAGCTGTGGCATTCCAGCGTTTTGTCAAACTCTAGCATGAGATTTTCCAATGCCATTTGCTTGTCAGGCCAGGTGCGTTCAGTTTCGGCAAAAATCGCCAGCATAGGCGCTTGCAGGGCTTGCACATTCTGTTTGTCCAGCACAATACGACAGTAATACAACACCAATGCCTGCACTAAATCTGGGTTTTCCACAGCCGCATATTGGGCTTGCACCCCACCGAAAGACCAACCCAGCACAGCCAGCTTGCGCCCTTTTTTATGTAGGCTTTGCAAGGCTGTGCGCAGCTTGCGGTTAGCCGCCTCCTGGTTAATGCTGCGCATATATTCACCCGCTTCTTTGGTATTTTCTGGATGATGACCTTCATACAAATCAATGGCTAAAGCCTGGCAACCCAGTTCATGAAAATAGTTTGCACAGGCTTTGTTGTAATCTTGCAAGCCCCACCAGTCATGAATAATCAAAATACCGCGTTTGGCTTTATTAGAACCCAGCAGGTAGGCATCAAAGGTCTCGCCTGCTTCAGTTGTCAGTGTTAATTCCATACGAACTCCTCTGGATGCTGCCCGTTACAAGCTGTTGCAGCCTGTTTGTAAGCAGCATTATTTGTTAGTTTGCTTTAGTTTAGGATTTTTCAGGATTTGACTAAGGTCTGTCAACTGAGTGAGCGAAATGTTAGGCGAAATTGAAAAACCAGCGCGGGAAATTTGCTTCGCTTTGCAAGCCTGGCAATTAAGACTGCGTTGACCCATCGTAGCAGAACTCAAAAATTTTTTTGGCTGCCGCTGGTCAACTTATTGTTTAATTCTATGACAAAAGGTGTCAAGCGACTACCTTGACAGTGTTGCGCCCCTTAAACCCAACAACGATACCGCCAACGGCAGCTCTCCCAAACTACCTGACCTATGATTCAATCCGGCCACATGCCATAATATGTGCATCCTACGATGATTCGGTTGATGAGGAACAACGCGATGAATAGACAAAAAGAGGGCTGGAATGCAGGAATGCGCTGTGCCGGGAGGATGGCGCTGTGCCTGAGCGTGGTTTTGGCGGGTGGCTGTGGAGAGATGCAGCACATTTACCAGGATGTACACAAGGCAGTGGCACTGTCACAACGCGCGGGCACGCCGGTTTACAATTCGGTCTTTGACGCTGCGCGTCGCGGTGATCCGCAGGCTGTGGAAAAATTCATCCGCAATGGTGCTTCTGTCAATGCCAAAGATTCGGATCAGTACGGCCTGGCGGTGTTGGCGGTCAAATTTAACCAAAATCCAGAAACCCTGCGTTGGCTGATCAGTGCTGGCGCAGACATCAAAACCGCTAACCGCTTCGGAGCAACCGTGTTGCACGAGGCTGTGAATAGTGACAATGAAGCGGCAGTACGGCTATTGCTTGACGCAGGCGCAGACATTGAAGCGCGCGACCAGAACGGCGAAACACCGTTCTTCACTGCGGCTTGGCTCAACCGCAACAGCGCGTCAGTGTTGTTGGCAGCGGGCGCGAACCCCCATGCCCGCGACAACGACGGCACGACGGCGCTGATTAAAGCCGCCACAGTATGCGAACTGAACGGGATGCGTCTGTTGTTGCAAGCCGGGGTGGATGTCAATGCGGCGGACCAGTATGGCAACACGGCGTTAATGCGCGCTGCCGGGATGTCACGCGGCTTGATGAACGAAATAAATAAACTCAGCGAGGCGCAAGTGAGCGCCTGTGTTAGCGAACTGTTGGCGCATGAAGCGGATGTCCGCGCTAAAGACACGCACGATGGCGATACCGCTTTGCTCCGTGCGGCGCAGCAAGGCTATGCCAAAGTGGCGGCGCAACTTATTCACGCTGAAGCGGAAGTGGACGCGCAAAACCATGATGGCTATACCCCGCTGATGGAGGCTGCGAAAGCGGGCTACCGTGATGTGGTTGCCGTGTTATTGCAAGCTGGCGCGAATCCTACGCTGAAAGATCGCATCGGGCGTGATGCACTCCAATGGGCCGCGGATTACCCGGAAATTGTCAGCCTGCTGGGCGGTCAGCCAGTGGCGATGGTGGCGAGTCCGCAGCCTGATGCACAAAAGCGAGCGCAATTGGAAAAACACCTATACAGCATGGGCTATCGTGATTTCAATCAAGATAGCTTTGTGCAAAGCGCGGTGGGGGGTGAACTCGCCGCAGTCAAAGCGTTTCTTGCCTACGGCCTGCCGGTGGATTCCAAATCCTCTCAGGGGCACGCCATAACGCCGTTGCTCGCCACCTCAATGTACGCCGATTCGCCGGACATCGGCTTACTGTTAATCCAAGCGGGCGCGAATGTGGATGCGCAGGACGATAATGGTGCCACGCCTCTCATTTGGGCCGCGCAGAAGTGCCACCTGCACGAACTGGTCAAAGCGCTGGTACAGGCGAAGGCTAATGTCAACGCCAAGGCTGCCGGTGGCGCAACGCCGCTGATGATGGCTGAAACGCTTAAGTGCTCGGAAAATATCCAGATTATTAAACGTGCTGGCGCGAAAAAATGAGGTCAGCGTAGGTCGCATAAGCAATAGGAGGCTGTGAAAGTATTCTGAAAAATGCCGTTTTTTAGTGATTTTTTTCATGTATAGCTCATTGATTTTTAAATCATTCCAGGATGTCGCTTGGGGATGCCGTCTGCGCGTCGTGCGGGGTGCGGAATTGCTCATGCGGCGCGGAGCGCTCGCACGAGCAAAATGCGCGAAACACCTTAAATCAGCTTACTGGTTGGTTACTGCTGATATGAGATAAAGGCGTAAAAAAAGCCCCGCTGCTAGCGGGGCTTTTTGGTGGCGCTTGCCAACCAGTTTTTACCTGGTTGGTGATGCTAAACGCGCTGTTGCAGTATTACAGGCTATAGTACATATCAAATTCAACTGGGTGCGTGGTCATGCGCAGACGAGTTACTTCTTCCATTTTCAATTTGATGTAGGCATCAATCACGTCGTCGGTGAATACACCACCCGCTTTTAAGAAGTCACGGTCTTTATCCAGTGCATCCAGAGCTTGATCTAAGGCGAAGCAAACCTGTGGGATGTTTTTCTCTTCTTCTGGCGGCAAGTCGTACAAGTCTTTGTCCATTGCTTCGCCTGGATGAATCTTGTTTTGAATGCCGTCTAAGCCGGCCATCATCATGGCGGAGAATGCAAAGTAAGGGTTGGCTGCGGAATCAGGGAAACGCACTTCAATACGGCGGGCTTTCGGGTTGGAAACGTAAGGAATACGAATGGAAGCCGAACGGTTGCGTGCTGAGTATGCCAACATGACCGGTGCTTCAAAGTGTGGCACCAAACGCTTGTAGCTGTTGGTGGACGGATTGGTGAAGGCATTCAATGCCTTAGCGTGTTTGATGATGCCGCCGATGTAGTAGAGCGCAATGTCAGACAAACCGCCGTATTTGTCTCCAGAAAACAGGTTTACCCCGTCTTTTGCCAGTGATTGGTGAACGTGCATTCCGCTACCGTTGTCGCCAACTATGGGTTTTGGCATGAAGGTGGCGGTTTTGCCGTAGCTGTGTGCAACATTCATGATGACGTATTTCAAAATCAGCACTTCGTCAGCTTTTTTGACCAAAGTGCCAAAACCTACGCCGATTTCGCATTGTCCGGCGGTCGCCACTTCATGGTGATGTACTTCTACTTTTAAGCCCATGTCTTCTAAGGTTAAGCACATAGCACCGCGCATGTCGTGTAGAGAGTCTACGGGCGGTACGGGGAAGTAGCCGCCTTTAACGCCTGGACGATGTCCCATGTTGCCGTCTGCATAGACGCGCTCGGAGTTCCAGCCGGCTTCTTGTGAATCAATTTTTACGAAGCTGCCGCTCATGTCTGCGCCCCAGCGCACGTCGTCGAATACAAAGAATTCGTTTTCGGGACCGAAATAGGCGGTGTCAGCAATGCCGGTAGATTTTAAATAAGCTTCGGCGCGTTTGGCTATAGAACGGGGATCGCGCTCATAGCCTTGCATGGTGGCGGGTTCAATCACATCGCAGCGCAAGTTGAGAGTGACTTCTTCAGAGAAAGGATCAATGACGGCGGTTTCTGCGTCAGGCAGTAGAATCATGTCTGATTCGTTGATGCCTTTCCAACCAGAAATGGAAGAACCATCAAACATTTTGCCATCTTCAAATAAGTCTTCGTCAACCAAACTGGCGGGTATAGTGACGTGCTGTTCTTTACCGCGGGTATCGGCAAAACGGAAATCTACAAATTTTACATCATGTTCTCTGATCATTGTCAGTACATTTTCGCCAGACATAGGTATATAACTCCTCTTTATTTGTAGCGTTATGAAAGTACAAAAGGCTATTGAAAGTCAGAACGGCTGGTGTAGGAACTCTACGCAAACCCGCTGAAAATTGCATTTTCAAACTGGATTTCTGCAATGAAGCGATGATGCCTGCAAAGGCAGTTTTCTCAGTAGATGCGATTTATGCAAGCCAAGGCGTTTAGAGAGTAAAAGCTATTCCTGAGCGAATTGTGAGCTTTTTTGTGCTCACAGTCTAGGTGCTTTTGTCCTTGACACAGTTCAAATGCGGCAGCTTGACAGCATCAAATATGCCATTTTCTTCTTATACTAAACGATTGATTTTTATAAAAACACCAAGGTTGCGCTGGGTTTTTGCAGGCAAAAAGCCCCTTTTTTGTGCTACAAAAACCAACTCGCACTAAAATAGTGCTTTATGGCGAGCTAGGCTTTAGCGCACGATTTTGCAACAAAGGAAGTGCTATGCTATCTGAGCTGTGCCTCGTCGCCAAGCGGTTAAGCTATTTGCGCTTGTAGCGGAGCGGAATTTTTTATAACAAATTTTTTTAATTGCGGGGGTCTGTATGTGGAATATGCGTGGGAGCCGCGCATTGTTGATGCGCTGTTGTGGTTTGCTCCTGTGTGGCTGTTCAATGTTGGGGGCTGTTGCCCAGACACTAGAATTGGAAGGTAAGCTCATTGCTGACCGAGGGTTTCGCCCTAATCCCGATGGCTTTCGCTTTGCCAATTGGGGCGGCAACCAGCATCCGCAGGGGCAGTTGGAGGCGGATGATCTCTGGTATTTGTTGGGCGATCAGGTGTGTGCTTATGTCGAAAATGATACCTGTGTGCCTACGCCTGCGGCGGACAGTTGGATTGAGCAAATGAATCGCATCATGCGCGGCGGGCATTGCGAAGGCATGGCAGCATTAAGCGCGGCGTTTTTTCAGCAAGCTGAAGACATTAAAGACTTCGGTAAATCAAGTGCTTACATACTAAAACCGGAAGCGGATTTGCTGCGTACTATTTCGACTTATTTTGTTACTCAGTTTCTTGATCCGGTGAGTGGCGAGACGGAACAGACCCGTGCCTTGACTTTGGCGGAGATTATCGAGCAATTGCGCAGCGGCTTGAGCAGTAAAGAGGAGTTTTACACGCTGGGCATTTATGACGATGAGGGCGGTCATGCGTTGACGCCTTTTGCTTTGGAGCAGTTGGATACCAATCAGTATCGTATCCATGTGTATGACAACAATTATCCAGGCGAGGATAAATATATTGAAGTTAATCTTGATGGGGATGAATGGTTTTACTCTGCCGCTGCGTTAAATCCAGAAGAGGATTCTGAGGCTTGGAAAGGCAGTTCTGGAAGTATGGATTTAACCGCTTTGTCTCTGCGTTATGAGGAATTGGTTTGTCCATTTTGCGATGAAACCGAGGCAACAGCAGACGATGCGGATGAAGAGGACAGCGCGGATGCTGACGCAGAAGTTGCGAATAATACTGAAGCAGAGAACAGCGCGGATGATGACGAAGAGGACAGCGCGGATGCTGACGCAGAAGTTGCGAATAATACTGAAGCAGAGA
>DYPD01000093.1:10728-15903 GCA_020720115.1 Thiomargarita sp.
ACAGCGCGGATGATGACGAAGAGGACAGCGCGGATGATGACGCGGAAGTTGCTGATAATGCCAAAGAAGATGACGACAGCGATAACCAGGTGAGCGATGAGGACGGTAGTGACAACGGCGAAGCCTCCAGCCTCCCAGCGAATCTTGCCGACGCTGTGCAGCAATTGTTCAAGCAAAAACGCCGCAAGCTGTTTCGCAGTCAAGCCGCCCGCACACCGCACCCGCAAATTGGCATTTTGTCCGCGTTAGCAGATACTGATTGCGCACAAATAGAGGTGCGCAACGCTTCTACTAACTCAGTTTTGCAGCAGATTAAAGGGCGTTTTATGAGCCAAATGCAGACTGGCGTGCAATTCCAACGCATACGCGGCAGCCGAGGGTGCTTTGTGCAAATGACCGACAACAACGAATACAAAGTGGGTATTCGTGGTGGCATTCGCGGTAGTGCAGAAGCGCAAACCCAAAACAGCATCAGCTTTTTCCGTACTGGGCAAGCATTTAGCGTCAGCGGTTTAAACCTTAAGCCCGGACAAGAGGAAAGCTTCCACATAGGCAACCAACTTTTAAGCTACATTCCCGGTGCTCGGAGTACGCCGACCATTCGCTTGGCAACTGACCAGCGTACAGGTGAAGACGCTGCTTATGAAATCAAAAATCTTGCCCTAGAAGCTGGGCGCAGCTTCAGTATCCGTGTGGAGGAAGGCAAGCAGGTGGCTTTTCATCAGGAAGGAACTGCGCAACTGGGTTTTGCCATTCATGCGCTGGTATCAAAAGGCAAGGAGCGTAAAAATTATCAGCTTGACCAGGTACAAACAGATAGCGCAGGCTGGGCGGTCATGGATTTCAAACGGGCTATCGAGTCGCTGGAAATGCGCATCAAGCCTTTATCTGAGCACTAAGCAGCCATTTTAAGATAAGGCACTAAATTGCTTAGAATCTTTAAGATAGCTTCAAAAAAAGCCCTAGAAGCGGTTTTTTTAGCAACAGAAACACTGGATAATTTACTGCACTTATCTTTCCGCCCTAAACTTCAAAGAGATTAACCATTATGCACTTCATCAAGACGTCTTTAGCTACCTTGCTGTCTGCTGTGCTGGTTTTACCAGCAGCGGCAATACAGATTTCCACCCCGCAAACCGCTTCAGCTTTGGTGCAAAAATTACTCAATGATCCGCAAGCCTGCACTGCCGGTTCTGCTTTTACCAATTGCAGTTACACAGGTGCAGGCGAAGCAGTGGGTATTTTTAGCGATGGCAGCGGCAGCGGTTTTGAGATTGACAGCGGCATTCTGCTCAGTAGCGGAAAAGTCGCAGATGCAGTAGGTCCTAATTTCAGCGACGGTAAAACCACCGCTTTTAATCTGCCTGGCGATGTGGATTTAAATGCGCTGTCTGCCACCGGTGATAGCCGCGACGCAGCCGTGCTGGAATTTGATTTTCTCGCGCAAGGACAAACCCTGACTTTTCAATACATTTTTGCTTCTGAAGAATATAACGAATTTACCAATTCAGATTTCCGTGATGTATTCGGTTTTTTCCTTAATGACACGGCTGACCCGACCAACAAAAGTAATCTCACGACTGTATCGGTCAACAATATCAATAAAAACAGCAATACCGCGCAATTTGTCAATAACGATTTCAAGGATTTCAATCAGGTCGCGCCGCTGGATACCGAGTACGATGGTTTTACCCGCTTGATTGAAGCCAGCGCCACCTTGACGCCTGGCAATAGCTATCACATGAAAATGGCGATAGCGGATGTGCGCGACTCGGGTTTTGATTCAGCGGTATTGATTAAAGGCTTTTCCACTGTACCGCCAGAAATTCAGGTCACGGAACAAGGCGCGGACAGAGCAGACGGTAGCACAGTGGATTTTGGGAGTACGCCAGAAGGCACGCCTTTGGTGAAAACCCTGACCTTTAGCAATAGTCAGGCGGGCGCGGCGGCTTTGAGCCTTAGCAACCTGCTGCTGCCAGCCGGTTTTACCCTGTTGGATGCTTTGCCAACTGAGCTGGCTGCGGGTAGCAGTGTTGCAGTGCGTGTGCAATTTGCTGCCAGCAATAGCGGCAGTTTTAGCGGTCGTTTTTCCGTTACCAATAATGACGCGGATGAAAATCCCTTTGATCTGACGCTGACCGCGCAAGCCACACGCCTATTTCCGCAGGTGCGTATGAACAACGGCACTCAAGTGCTGGCAAACGCGCAAGGGCTGTTGGATTTTGGCACCAGCACCCAGGGGCAGCAAGCAACCGTGTTGACCGTCAATCTGGAAAATGTGGGGACTGGTGTGTTGAACATCGGCAGTGCAACGCTTGCAGGCGCAACCCAGTTTGCTTTGCTCAATGCGCCCAGCGGCAGCCTAGCACCAGGCGCAACATTGCCGGTTCAAATTCGTCTTAATACCGATACCGAAGGCAGTTTTAACGGTACTTTCACGCTGCTCAGCGATGATCCCACCAATACCCGTTACCTGATTCGCTTGGTGGGTACGGTGCAAGCAATCCCAGTCGCACCACAACCACCCGCCATTCCAGTAACGACGGCTGAACCTATTCCCACCTTATCTGAAACGGCGCTTTGGCTCTTGTCGCTACTGTTGTTTGGGATCGCAGCGCGGCGTTTGCGTTGGGCTTAACCGCTTCAATGGGGGGGTAATTCCCCCCATTTCACCTCTTTTTCAGCGCCGTCGGCGCGACCTGTTCCCAGCTTGTTTGGGCGTGGCTAAACCTTGACAGACCAACCTTGGTCTTGGGCTTGGTGTTCGCCTGAATCTGTGCGCACAATGTAAGGACAATGTGCGCCGGTGGAGAAGTAGGTGCGTGCCATGAGTTCACCGAGCACGCCCGTAGTAAGGAACTGAATTGCCATTAATATCAATAAAATGCCGGTTAGCAGCATGGGGCGTGTGCCTATGTCTTCAGCGAAAATGAATTTCAGCACGGCAAGATAGGTCAGCATCAGCGAGCCGATTGCGCCGAAAATCAAGCCGATGCGCCCGAAAAAATGCCCAGGGCGGCTCAAAAAGCGCATGAAAAAATACACCGCCAGCAGGTCTACCAGAACGCGGAAAGTGCGCCCGATGCCGTATTTAGAAGCGCCGAATTGACGGGCATGGTGGTTGACCACTTCTTCTTTAATGCGCGACGGCGAAGTCTGTACCGCCACCCAAGCCGGAATGAAGCGGTGCATTTCACCAAATAAACGCACCTTTTTGATGACACTGCTACGATAAACTTTGAGGCTACAGCCGTAATCGTGCAACTGCACTTGCGTGATACGCCCGATCAGCCGATTGGCAAGGCGCGAGGGCACTTTACGCAGCCACAGGCTGTCTTTGCGGTCTTTGCGCCAGCCCACCAGCAAATCCAGTTCTTCATCCAACAAGCGCTTGACCATGCGCGGAATATCTACCGGATCGTTTTGCAAATCCCCATCAAGCGTGGCAATCACCGCACCGCGAGCGGCATCAATGCCAGCTTGCATGGCAGCAGTTTGTCCGAAATTGCGCTGTAAACTCAGCACCCGCACATGCGCTCCGAACTGGGGCGCGATTTCATGCAGACGGCGATCCGTGCCGTCGCTACTACCGTCATCCACCAAAATCACTTCCCAAGGCGCGGGATAATCAGACAGCGCAGCTTGCACCTTTTCCAGCAAAGGCAAGACATTTTCTTGTTCGTTGTACAGGGGGATAACCACCGATAGGCTGGCTTCCGAGCTAATTTGTTTCATAGTAAATTCAGTAGGTTGTGTAGATTCTTCAGAATCAAGGAAGGCGCTCAGGCGGTTGCGTAGCGCCACCAGTGCGGGCGTTACTGACTGCCAATAGCGCAAAAGCTGCATTTTAGCATTCTCCGCCAGGGTTATGCCTGAAGGCAGGCGATTAAGCTGTGCAACCGGAGCACATTGCCAGCGACACGCCAGCCAAGCACCGGCAAAACCCACCAGGCTACCGATGAACGCGCCCGCCAGCACTTGCGAAGGATAATGTTTACCCAAGTAAATGCGCGACAGCGCCACCAAAATAGCCGCCAGCCACAACCCTGCTTGCCAGGCCCGCCAGCGTGTAGTCAGCGCCACAAAAGTCGCAGCGGTGAAAAAGTTGATGGCGTGATTAGAGGGCATTCCGGTCAAACTGGCGCCACATTGCGGCATTTCACAGCCGGAATAACGCAACACCCAAAAAGCCTCAAAACAGGGGCGATATTGCGCAAACCAATCTTTCAACTGAGCGCCTAACCCATCGCCCACGCCCACACTCAACACCAGCGCCAACCAGAATTTCCAACCCGCCGCCCTGCCCAGTGTGCGCAAGCTATACACCAACAGCGCCAGCAACAGCGGAAAAGCAAAAGCTGGTTTGGAAGACACCCAAGTCATCAGGCAATCCAGGCAAGGGCTTGCCCAGCCTTGGTTAATCCAGAGTAGGAGTTCTGTATCCATGCTTGTCAACACAGGTGTTGAGTGGAAATAAAAGCGAAAACCGCAAATTGCTCAGCAACACGCGGAAATGCCCACAACATCAAATACCAGCGCATCGCACAAGTTGAGATGCCAGGCTACTACATAGGCAAGGAATGAAAAAATCAGGTAGGCTTAACGACCATCCCAATTCAATTCAATGATTGTGCAACTAGGCGATTGTTTAGTGGTAGGGCATTGGAGAAGTGCAAAAAACATCGCGCACCATGCTGATAATTTGCAGTGTGCGTAAATCCTGGATACGGTAATAAACATGGTTGGCATCTTTGCGCGATGCCAAAATACCGCGATTTTTCATCATATTGAGTTGTTGTGAAGTGTTGCTTTGTTTACTGCCAATATGGTCTGCAATGTCTTGCACATCGGCTTCGCCATCGCCTAATTTGCATAGAATGCGTAAACGCTGCGGATTAGCGAGTATTTGAATGGAAGTAGAAAGGCTGTCAAACTCAATGTCTTGTTTGGGCAGAGGATAGGCTTCCATAATAAAGATGAACCTCACAAAAAATGTAAGTGGTGTAAGTGGTGGTGGAGAAAGGTCTGTTTATCTATACAACAGCAAGATAATTTAAGGGCGTACCCTAGTATATCAGCACCCTTTACTAGATGGCACGCAAGAAAAGACTTATTGTTTTTAGGAGTTACGCAGTTGCTAAAAGATTTATACTGTTCACATGAACCCAAGACGTT
>DYPD01000094.1 GCA_020720115.1 Thiomargarita sp.
ATTATGCAAAATCTCTTTCTAAATTCCCTTAACTTAATGGCATTGACGCTGGAGCGTGGGAGCGAGAAAACTTCTACACGAACTAACGCAACGCCGCATTCAGCCATAAATCCAATAAAGCCGCGTAATGTTGCTGTAAATCAACGGTTTTGCTGTCGGGTTCGAGGTGGGTGTGGATTAGACCGTTGATGTATGCCCAGAGGCTGCTGGTGAGGACTGCGGCGTTCATGTCGTCGCGTAGGGCGTGGTATTGGGCGAGGGTGGTGAGGGCGGTGTGTAGTGCGTCGTAGAAGTCGTCGCGGAAGCGGTAGAGGAATTGTTGTAGGTCGGTTTTTTCGTCGGAAAATTCGATGCAGTGCATGATGATGCGCATGGCTTGGCTGAGTTTGGGGTCGCTGATGACGTTGTGTAGTAGGCTTTTGATGAGTTGGCGAAAGTGGGCGATGGGGTGTTGGGGGTCGAGGTTTCTTAGGCTGTGGGTGAAGCTGTGGTGGGCGGTGCCGGCATTGCGTTCCCATAGGGCTTTGATGACGGCATCTTTGTTGGTGAAGTGCCAATACACTGCACCGCGTGTCATGCCAGCTCGTTGGGCGATGTCGTTGAGGGTGGTTTTGGCTACGCCGTGTTCGATGAAGAGTAGGGTGGCTGCGTCTAGGAGTTGGTGGTAGGTGTGTTCGGTGTCTTCTTTGGTTTTGCGTGCCATGTTGATTCCAAAATCCGGTTTGTTTCGTTTGAAATTTTCTTGAATGCTTGAGTGTTGTTTGCTTGTTTTTATGGATAGAGATGATTATCATACATGCAAAAATGTATGTAAATGAGCGGGGCTCGTTTAATTTTTGGTTGTAAATATACATTCTGGAATGTTTGTTGGTCTGCGTCATTGAAGGAGTGACAAGGAATGAGGGTGTTATTGATAGGTAGTCTGTTGTGTAGTTTAGCGATGGGCGGTTTGGGTACGTTAAGCGTCGCGGCTGAGGAAAAGCAACCGCCGCCTGCCGCTGCGAAGCCGCCGCAGGAGGTGGCGACGGTGCGTTTGGTGCGTCAGCGTATTGCTGTGGAGCGTACTTTGCCAGGGCGGGTGCGGGCGTTTCGGCAGTCGGTGGTGCGTCCACAGGTGGATGGGATTGTTACGCGCCGTTTGTTTGAGGAGGGGGCGGAGGTGAAGCCAGGGCAGCAGTTGTATCAGATTGATGATACGCGCTATAGGGCGGTGGTGAAGAGTGCGTTGGCGGATTTGCGCAGTGCGCAGGCGAATTTGAAGGCGGTGAAGGCGCGGGCGAAGCGTTATCAGGAGATGGTGAAGGCAAACGCGATCAGTCGTCAGGAGTATGATGATGTGGTGGCGAGTTTGGATCAGGCGCAGGCGGCTATTGGGGTGGCGCAGGCGAAGGTGGATTTGGCGCAGGTGGATGTGGATTTTTCTAAGGTTTATGCGCCGATTGCGGGGCGTATTAGTCGTTCTTCGGTGAGTGAGGGGGCGTTGGTGACGGCAAATCAGGCGCAGGCGTTGGCGACTATTACGGCGTTGAATCCAATTTATGTGGATATGCAGCAGTCGGCGAGTGATCAGGCGGTGATTGATTTGCACACGCAGTTGCGTCATCAGGCGGAAATTCCGGTGCATGTGTTGCTGGAGCATGGGAGCGGTTCGACGGTGTATGCACATGCAGGGAAGTTGAAGTTTTCTGAGGTGACGATGGATGAAAGTACCGGTTCGATTACCTTACGCGCCGAGTTGCCAAATCCCGACGGGCATTTGTTGCCCGGTCTGTTTGTCCGCGCTCGTTTGGCGTTGGGGCATAAGGAGGTGTTGTTGGTGCCGCAACGTGCTGCTACGCGCACGCCGCAGGGTGAGGTGAAGGTGTGGTTGGTGGATGCTGAGCAGCAAGCGCAGCAACGCACGATTCAAGTCGAAGCCGCGCATCAGGATAGTTGGGTGGTGAGTCAAGGGGTTGCGGTTGGCGATGAGTTGATTGTTGAGGGTTATCAAAGAGTCAAGGCGGGGCAGGTGGTTAAGACCGTGCCTTGGGAATCTGCCAGCAGTCAACAAGGAAATTAAGTCATGCCATTGTTTTTTATTGAACGCCCAGTGTTTGCTTGGGTGATTGCTATCGTCATCATGTTGGCGGGTTTGTTAGCGATTCAGCAGTTGCCGATTCAACAATATCCTTCGGTTGCACCGCCAGCGGTCACTATCCAAGCGGAATATCCCGGCGCGTCGGCGCAGACGGTAGAAAACGCGGTCACGCAAATTATTGAGCAACGTCTGACGGGGATTGATCATTTGCGTTATTTTAATGCGAACAGTGCCGATGGTTCGATGAGCATTACGCTGACGTTTGAACCCGAAGCAGACGCGGACATCGCACAGGTGCAGACGCAAAATAAAATTCAAGCGGCGATCACGCGCTTGCCGCAGGTGGTGCAATCGTTGGGGGTGCGCGTGACTAAATCGAGTTCTGATTTCTTGCTGGTGATTGGCTTGTATGCAGAGGACGGCTCGCTGACGCAAGGCGATTTGGGCGATATTGCCGTGACCACTTTTCAAGATCAGATTTCGCGCATCAACGGCGTTGGCGACATGCGCGTGTTCGGCAATCAATACGCCATGCGTATCTGGCTCGACCCCGATAAACTCTACAGTTATCAGCTCACGCCGCTGGATGTGCAAGCCGCTTTGCAAGCACAGAACACCGATGTGTCGGCGGGACAACTCGGCGGGCTGCCCGCACGTCCGAATCAGCAAATCAATGCCACCGTCACCGCGCAATCTTTGTTGCAAACGGCGGAGGATTTTCGCAACCTGGTGTTGCGCGTTAATCCTAACGGCTCGCAAATCCGTTTGCGCGACGTGGCTCGCGTTGAGCGCGGCTCGCAATCTTACGACGTGATTGTGCGTTACAAAGGCAAGGCGGCAACCGGCATGGGTGTGATGTTGGCAAGCGGGGCAAACGCGCTGGAAACCTCGCGTTTGGTCAAGGAAAAAGTTGCCGAACTCGCCGCTTTGCTGCCGCCGGGGGTAAACGTCATTTACCCGCGAGATGCCACGCCCTTCATTGAAAAATCCATTGAATCCGTAGTGCAAACTCTACTGGAAGCGGTATTTTTGGTGTTTTTGGTCATGCTGCTGTTTTTGCAAAACTTCCGCGCCACGCTGATTCCCACCATTGCGGTGCCCGTCGTGCTGCTTGGCACGTTTGCCGTGCTGTATGCGTTTGGCTACAGCATCAACGTGTTGACCATGTTTGCGATGGTGCTGGCGATTGGCTTGCTGGTGGACGATGCCATTGTGGTGGTGGAAAACGTCGAGCGCATCATGCGCGAAGAAGGTTTATCCGCCAAGGAAGCGACGAAAAAATCCATGCAGCAAATCACCAGTGCCTTGATTGGCATCGCGGTGGTGCTGTCAATGGTGTTTATTCCAATGGCGTTTTTTGGCGGCTCAGCGGGCGCGATTTATCGCCAGTTTTCGGTGACGATTGTTGCCTCCATGAGCTTATCCGTGCTGGTGGCGATGATTTTATCGCCGTCGCTGTGCGCCAGTATCCTCAAATCACACCCCAAAGGCGAAGCTGAACACACCGATAAAGGTTTGTTGGGTTTATTCAATAAACTGTTCAACAAAAGTCGCGGTGCTTATCAGCACACCGCGAACTTTATCGCCAAGCGGTTTGTGCGCTTTTTTCTGATTTACCTGCTGCTGGTGGGAGGCTTGGTGATGATTTTCAGCAAACTGCCCGGCTCCTTCCTGCCCAACGAAGATCAAGGCTTAATGTACATGCTGATCGCCGCGCCGCCCGGCGCAACCGCCGAGCGCACCTTGGAAACCGCGAAAAAAGTCGAAGACTATTTTCTCAATGCACACAAAGATGTGGTTGAACACCTATTCACCGTCGTTGGTTTTAGCTTTTCAGGCTCCGCACAAAACGCCGGCTTAGGCTTCGTCGGCTTCAAAGATTGGGCAGAACGTACCGCGCCCGACCAAAGCGTGTTTGCCGTCAATGGCGAGTCCATGAAAGCCTTATCGCAAATCAAAGATGCCTCGGTATTCACCTTTTTCCCGCCGCCGATTCGGGAACTGGGGAACTCTTCAGGACTCGATTTTCAACTCATTGACCGCGTGGGCTTAGGGCATGACGCATTGATGGCTGCCAAAGATCAATTCCTCAAAAGTGCCAATGAAAATCCCCAACTAGTGGGTGTGCGGGCAAACGGTTTAGCCGACGTGCCGCAATACAAAATCAACATTGACAACGAAAAAGCCGCCGCGCTTGGCGTGTCGCTCAACGACATCAACCGCACCCTGCAAATTGCCTGGGGTTCAAGCTATGTCAATGATTTTATTGATCGCGGACGGGTCAAACGGGTCTATCTACAAGCCGATGCCAACTATCGGATGATGCCCGAAGACTTGGCAAAATGGTATGTGCGCAACCAAAACGGCGAAATGGTTTCCATGAGCGCATTCTCCGCCAGCGCGTGGAGCTACGGCTCCCCCAAACTAGAACGCTTCAACGGCAATGCGTCTTTGAACATTCTCGCGCAACCCGCGCCTGGCATCAGCAGCGGCGAAGCAATGGCGACTATCGAAACCCTGGTGCAACAACTGCCCGACGGCTTTGGCATTGAATGGTATGGGATTTCCTATGAAGAAAAACAAAGCGGCTCACACGTCCTGCTGCTCTACGGCATCTCCCTGCTAGTGGTGTTCCTCTCGCTCGCCGCCCTCTACGAAAGCTGGGCAGTGCCATTTGCCGTCATGCTCGTTGTGCCTTTAGGCGTGTTAGGTGCCGCCATTGCCGCCTACCTGTTCAAACTGCCCGACGACGTATTCCTGCAAGTCGCGCTACTGACCACCGTTGGGCTGGCGGCGAAAAACGCGATTTTGATTGTAGAATTTGCCAAACACCTGCGCGAACAAGGACACGACCTGATGGCAGCCGTCAGCATCGCCGCCAAACAGCGTTTTCGCCCCGTCATCATGACTTCTCTGGCGTTTACCATGGGCGTTACGCCGCTGGCTATCGCCACCGGTGCAGGAGCGGCAAGCCAAAACGCTATCGGCATTGCCGTGATCGGCGGTATGTTAGGTGCAACCTTCCTCGCCATCCTGTTTGTACCGATGTTTTATGTGATGGTGGATAAGCTTTTTCGGCGCACTGCGGCGAAATCGGCAAATCAAAAAGTAACTTATTGATATATAAATACAAAAACTACTTAGCAGGCATAACAAACAGTGCTGACAAACACAGCCCATTGATACCAAAAACCTGACAAGTCCTTCAAGCATGAACAAAGACATGCTGCCCATGCACCAAACCGAAGTTTGATGCACGGGCATATTCACTGCGTGTTTATTACGGAAGGGAATGCACGGCAACCGGCGCGAAACCGTTGTAGCTCACGCTGCCGCAGCTGACGGTATAGGCGCCGGCATTGGCGAAATAGAGTTTGTCGCCTTGTTGCAGTGCGTCTGGCAGGGCGTAACGGTAGCGGTCGTACAAAATATCGCGGCCATCGCAGGTGGGACCGGCTAAGATGACTTCGCTACAGGGCGCGTCGGCGGGGTAATCGGTGGTAATCGGGTACTTGGTTGCTTCACCGGCAGACTCGGTCATGCCGCCAAAAATCCCGACATCCAAATAGACCCAACGCGCTTCGTCGGCTTTTTTACGGGCGACCAGCATGACTTCGCACACCAGCAATCCCGCTTCGGCAACCAAAAACCGCCCTGGTTCTAGCATCAATTGCGGCGGTGTCGGGAAATAGGCTTGGATAAAGCCGTGAATCGCTTCGGCATACGCCTGGATTGGCGGTACGGGTTTGAGATACGCCACTGGAAAGCCGCCGCCAAGATTAACCAGCGCTAAGTCAATCCCGCGTTGACGGCATTCGGCAAACATCCACGCCGCCCGCCGCAGTGCTTGTCCCCAGGGTTCTGGGCTGTTTTGCTGCGAACCGACATGAAAGGATACTCCATAGGGCTGCAAGTCCAGTTCGCGGGCTAAACTCAGCAATTCCAGCGCGGTTTCCGGCGGACAGCCAAATTTACGATCCAGCGGCCAATCAGCAGTGGCGGTGGGTTCGGCAAGCAGCCGGGTGTAAATTTTTGCCCCTGGCGCAGCGGCGGCTAAACAGCGCACATCCGCCTCGCTGTCGGTGGCAAATAGCCGGATACCTTTAGCGTAGGCGTAGGCAATATCAGCTCGTTTTTTAATCGTATTGCCAAACGCCAGCCGCGCAGGGTCTGCGCCGTAGCGCAGCGCCAAGTCTAATTCCGCCCGCGATGCCAGTTCAAAACCGCTGCCCGCGTTTGCCAGGGTTTGTACCACCGGCTCGGCAGGATTGGCTTTGATTGCATAACACACCTGCGCACTGGGGAAAGCGTCCCTAAGCGCCGCATATTGCTGCTGAATCGTTGCCGTTTTCAACAACAATACGGGCGTTTGCAAGTTTGCCACCAGGCTATCAGCGGCAAATTTATGCAGTGACATTGCTATAGTCTAGGTAAGTACGCGCAAGTTTGCGTTTTTGTGGGGAGAGGAAAGCGCGTCCGCGAATTTGTCCGCGACAATCCGGTGCGCCGCAACAGCATTCAAAATGGCGGAACAGTTTGTCTTCGGTGGTTTCATAGTCCATGAACAAGTAGTCATTGGCGCGAATCGGTTTGACTGCCCAGAAGGTCAGGTGATCCATGTTGCACACCATGTTGGGATCACATGAGTGCAATACTTTACCCATAACCAGCGGGTCTTCCAGGTATTTGCCTGGTTCAATTTGTAGGGTAAACAGGGTTTGATGCGGCAGTACGGTGCCAGCAAAGGTAAAGACGATGTCGCCAGGGGCAAAATCTACCAGCGCAATCAAGCCTTCGCCAACCGCATCGGTGCGGACAACGGCAAAGTTATCACGGGTTGGTTCGTGGGGGAACGGCGGACAGAGATGTTGATAAAAGCGCAGGGATTCTGCATAAGACAGACGCGGCGAAAAGTGTTCGTGATGCGCAAAAGGAGAGTAGGGTGCAGGTTCCAGTAGGAGCAATCCCGGAGGCTCTTCGGTTTCATTGTTGTAAGTGTCTAATTTTGTCATAGTTTTCATGGATTTACCCTTTCAAGTTGAGGTGATATGTGTGCACAACAGGACATAATATTAGAGTCAAACCTAGTGAAAATCCATACTAGGAATAAAAATAGTTTTTCTTAAAAATCAATATATTATAAAAAATCCCAAAAATAATTTCGGCGCCCAAATGAACATGACCTGAAATGCCTTTTCATTGCTTGGTTTACGCAGTTATTGCCCGTTCTTGTATCCTGTGGCCGTTCGTGGTTAGCTACCCTACGCACTCTGAGACCTTGAGTCTGAACGCTGCTTAAGCTGTGCTGGCAGCCTTGCGCTGACCCCATCGCTTCCCTTACCTCACCGACGATTTGATAACCATGCACATTTTGGCTTTAGAAACTTCGACTGAATACTGTTCTTGCGCTCTGTTGTATCAACAGGAAACGCTGGCGCGGGCGGAGTTTGCACCGCGTCGGCACGCGGAATTGATTTTGCCAATGGCAGATAGCCTATTAGCAGAGGCGGGATTGACGCCGCAGCAATTAGATGCGGTGGCGTTTGGGCGCGGTCCGGGAAGCTTTACTGGGTTGCGTATCGCGTGTGGCGTGGCGCAAGGCATTGCGCTGGCGGCAGATGTGCTGGTGTTGCCGGTGTCTTCACTGGCGGCGCTGGCGCAGGCGGTGTTGCAAGCGGGTACGGCGTCGCATGTGTTGGCGGTGTTGGATGCGCGTATGGCGGAACTCTATTGGGGCATTTTTGCTAGAAATGCGGCGGGTTTGGCAGAATTGGTAGGAGAAGAAAGGCTGAGTGTGCCGGAAAACCTGGACTGGACACTCATACCTGCGACAGCGCCCTGGTGTGCCACAGGCACGGGCTGGGAGACGTATCCAGCAGTGGCGGCGCGGTTGCAGGCAGCCCAAGGGAGTGCGCCGACCTTGAGTTATCCGCTGGCGCAGGCGTTGTTGCCGTTGGCGCAAGCCGCTTGGCAGCAAGGACAAGGGGTGCCGGCGGCGCAGGCGTTGCCGGTGTATTTGCGCAATCAGGTGGTGCAGTAGGGGCATAAAATTTTATGCCCCTACAGTTGACGTCCGGGCAACGATAAGTAGCTGATGACTAATAGCCACAGCAGTATGCCAACGCTGTATTTAATTTGTGGCGCGATGCTGGCATTGGACGACCAAAAAGCTTCTACTACTGCGGCTAAACCGAGCAGCACTATGACACCGTACACCAAGGGCAGACTTTGTTCAGCGGCTTGCCTGAGTGCTTGTAAGCGGGTGTAGCGCCCTGGCGCAATCAGCGCGTAGCCGAGTTTTAAGCCCGCCGCGCCTGCCAGCGTAATGCCGGTCAGTTCGAGTGCGCTGTGTCCGGCGACAAAGCTGTAAAAGGGCACTGAGTAGCCGATATGGGTGAGGTGTCCGGCGATTGCACCGATAAATAAACCATTGGAAATCAAGAAAAAAATTGAACCAATGCCCAAAAAAATGCCGGTAGCGAAGGTTTTAAAACCGATGCTGATGTTGTTGTAAATATAAAAACCGAACATCATCAGGTCGCTGTCTGCTGCGCGATCTGTGCCCAGGCGCTTGGCAGCAGGGTCGTACATCTCTTCAACCGCTTGCAGTTGCGTTTCTCCCAGCAGGCTATACACCAGCGTTGGCTGGATTTGGATGGCGGCTAACATGCCCAATAAGGGCAAATAAAACAAGGCAGTAGCCAGCAGCAACACACGCCATTCGCGTTGCACAGTGTGCGGCAAGCCCAGCAAAAGAAATTCCACTAAGCTAGACCAAAAGCGCCGAGGGCTACGATACAGGCGTTGATGCCCCAGCAATGCCAGGCGGTTTAAGCGTTCTTGCAAGCCAGGCGTATACTGGCGATCTTGCGCCAGCGCCAGATGTTGGCAGACTTGGCGATACAGATGGGGAAATTGCGCGGCTTGCGCGTCGGGCAATTCAGTTTGCTTGAGTTTGCTGCCGCGTAGCCAGTTTTCCAATTGTTGCCATTGACTGGCGTGTGCTTGTTCAAAATGGTGTTGTTTCATGGAAACCCCCTCATGTGCTTGGCGCTGATGGCTTCAGATAGCTTTCCAAGCGCCACAATAAGCCCGCATAAATGCCTACCCAAGCCAGCAACAGCAGCCCTTGGGCTGTCGCTGACAACCCGCCACTGAGCAGCACAGAAAGGCTGCACGCGCTCATCAAAACATACTCCCAAAGCACGGTTTTGCGATGTCCCCAGCCGCGTTGTACCAATCGTTGGTAATAATGGCTGCGGTGCGGCAGCCAGATTTTTTCTTTGCGCCACAAGCGGCGTAGCAAGGTGACGGTAGCATCCACGATAAAAGGCGAAAACAGCAAGCCACTCATCCATAAAGCCGCAATGCCGGCACTGTCTGCCCACAGGCTCAAAGCGGCGGCAAGTAACCCCAGCGAAGAAGCGCCCACATCGCCCATAAATAGCTTGGCAGGTGGAAAGTTGGCGGTTAAAAAACCCATGCAAGCAGCGGCAATGCTGAGATTTAACCCAGCAAACAGAAATTCATGATGCCACCCGCCAAGCAGCGCAAAAGTACCAAAACCCATCACCGCCATGCCGCCAGCGAAGCCATCCATGCCGTCCATGAAATTGTACAAATTCAGCATCCACAGGATAAACAAGAGCGTCAACGGCATAGCCAGCATCAGCGGCAACGGCAGCAGAATGCCAGGCAGTTGCAAGTGACTAGGCAAAAAAACTGGGTGGATCATAAGCATCATCGCCGCCAGCACATGCACCAGCAGCCGATAGTGCGCAGGTAAAGGGCGATGGTCGTCCCACAGAGAAATCAAACTCACCGGAATCAGCGCGGCGAGCAAATAACTGAAGCAAGCCGGCGGGCTGTGCGAAAATACCGCAATGCTCCAACCCGCCGCCAGTGCGGTTAGAATGGCGAGTCCGCCAGTGTGGGGCGTGGGGCGACTGTGTAACGAGCGTTCGTTAGGCTGTGCGGCAACGGAAAACCAAGCCGTCGAGCGGCTTAAATAGTGGCTTAAAGCCGCGCTTAAGAAAAAACTTACAAGTATTAAAGTGGCTGTTATCATGCGTTTACTGTCAACAGAGCGAATAACCCTGTGGTATGGAGGAACTCTCTATGGAACATAGAAAAGAACAACGTATGCCTTTGCTGATGTACCTAGATGTATTAGAACGCCAAAGCCAGAAAAATCTAGGACATCTAGGCGATGTTTCGACTGATGGCATGATGTTGATCACCCATCAAGCAGTGGACAGCGGACAAGACTTTAACATCAGTATTCAGTTGCCGGAAAGCTCCTTATTAGGTTTAACTGAAGCGCGGACGATTGATTTAAGTGTGCAAACCCTGTGGAAGAAACCCAACTTCAATCCGGCGCTGTCTTGCATCGGCTGTCGTTTTACGCAAATTACTGACGCAGATCGCGCTTTATTGCAGCAAATCGGCGCAATTTTAGGTTTACCAGGCGACACCGATGTACAAGTCAGTCGCGTGAATGCCTGATGCCCTTGGGTTTGTTATAACGCGCCCGCGCTAAAAGGGCGCTTACCTGATAAACCCAGCAGCGCCATGACAAGCGGCAGGTTCGTGTTAATATCCTGTCCAGCGCCTTGCCCAAACTTCATTCTCCTCACTCAAAGCCACATGATGATTACCGAACTTTTCGTCTCGCAACGCGATCTGTTGCGCCAGCAGCTACGCGAAGCTGCCACGCCCGATCAAGCGGTTGCTAAAGCCCGACATCTGTTAGATCGCCTGCAACTGGATTGCCAGGCGCGTAGCGATCTATCCCCGCTGCAAGCACGTTTGCTGCCTTATGTGTTTGACGTGCTGAAATCAGCGGTAGCAATACTGTTGTCGGCTTCAGAAACCCATGTTTGGGAAAAAAAAGCCACGCCGCGTCCGCGCCGCAAGTTTTTGTATTTTTTCAGCATTAGCAATGGTTTTTGGTGGAAAGGCGGGCAAGTGTTGGTGTCCCTATTGCTGCTCAGTAACCTGTGGAATTTTGAGCATTATTTCAGCTTGCTGCTGGTGCTGGCGCTGCTGGCGTCCTTGTTTGCCGATCAATTGCCGTTTGACTGGGATTTTTTGCCAGACAATGCGCGTGCTCGCTTGCAAGCCGAAGTACAACTGGATTTACAGGTATTTATGCTCAAGTTTGATGATTTGCTGATTACTGCGGACAAGGTGTTGAATGAGACAGTACGGCAGGCAACCGCCGAACCGATCCGCGAAGGCGACGGGCTGGAAGCTTATCCGCGCTTGCTGGCGCTGTTACAAGATTTATTGGAAGCCAAAGATTTTGACGACAGCACCTATGCGCTGAAAAAAGCCCGTGAACTGCCGGGGCTGTTAGGCGAAGAAGGCATCGAAATCGAGCATTATCGCGGCACTAATGCGGAATTTTTTGAATTTTTGCCCAGTCTCGATCCCAACGACACAGACATCATCACCTTAACGCCAGCACTGACTCGCAGCGGGCGATTGATCAGCGCCGGGCGCGTGACGGAGCCACCTCATGCTGCTTAATTTAACCCGCAAACACCACCGTCCAGAAACCCACACGCACCAGCCCGCGCCCTTGCCCGCGCCTTTCGATCCCATCACTGACATCGTGGGTTTTGACTTAGGACACGGCGAATCGGCGCTGACACTGGCAAAAGTGATCAGCATCACTGAGCCGCAGGTGTTGGAAGTACAAGCCAGTCGCAGCTTTATCACCGCCGTTGCCGAACACCCCAAACGCGGCGTGCTGATTGGCGAAGATGCCTACAAAGCCCGCGAACTCGACAGCTTGCGCGTGCGCTTCAAAGGCGCAGACTTGCACAATCCCGACATCCGTGCGCCAATCAAACTATTTGCCAGCAAAGTGCGGCAACTGTTAGACGAAAAAAGCCTGATTCCTTCCTCAAAACACTGCGGCTTTATTGTCGGTTGCCCGTCGGGTTGGACGCCCGAAGTGCGTGAGCAATATGCACTCCTGATGCGCGAAGCGGGCATTGAACCAGTCAGCATCATGGCGGAATCTCGCGCCGCTTTTTTGCACGCCCGCGAAGCGCAAGATTTGCACATTTCTGGCGAGGCGCTGCTGGATCAATCGGTCTTAATCATAGACATAGGCTCGTCCACCACAGATTTTACGCTGGTGCGCGACCTCAAAGAGCACTACATTGATTTTGGCGACGTGCGCCTGGGCGCGGGTTTGTTGGATGAAGCCATTTTGGACTATGTGCTGGCGCGTTTTGCGCGGCGCAAAGAACTTGAGGGCATTTTTCAGCGTTTTCCGCATTATCGCGCCGTGTGCGAACTCACCTGCCGCCGCGTCAAAGAACAGTATTTCAGCGCCGAAGCCCGCTACAGCGAAGACCCCGCCACCGAATCTTTAAAAATTCCTTCGCGCCCGCCGATGTATTTTGACGTGGAATTTCGCCAGGCGGACATGCAGAAAATCCTCAAGCAACCGTTGCTGCGCGGCAAAAGCTGGCCTGACGCCTATCGCGCCGAACTCATCGCCGCCCGTGAGAAAATCAAAGATCAACCGCCGTCGCTGGTGTTTCTCACTGGCGGCGCCTCGCGCATGGAATTTACCCGCCAAATCGCTCAACAAGTTTTTCCTCATGCGCTCATTGTGCGCGGACGCGAGCCGGAACTGACCATCGCTAAAGGGCTGGCGTGGGCGGGGCGCATTGACCGCAAAGCCGATGCTTTTCAGCGCGAAATCACCGTTTTTCTGGGGTCTGGCAAACTCAAATATCTGCTCGACAGCCGCTTGCCGAACCTGCTGGTGTTGCTGGCAGAGCGCATGGCGTATGCGCTGCCTGAAGAGGTAGTGATTCCGGCATTTAAAGAATGGCAACGCGGCAGCCTCAAAACCCTAGCTGAGCTTGAGCAAGCCATTGAAACCCGTGCTGAAGAATGGCTACAAGACCCCGCCAATGTGCATTATTTCAACGTACCCGTACAAACCTGGTTTTTTCAGAAAGTCATGCCTTACCTGGAAAAACACATACATCCGCTGTGCGATAAATACAATATTCCGCGCACTGCTTTCAGCCCGCCAGCGCAAACCACTTGGCAAGGCAAAGTATCCGCCACGCTTGTCACTAACCGCTTGCGCGTGTTTGACGGCTTGAATTTCACCGGCGTAGTGGTGTCCATTCTCATGGCAAATTTACTCGGCGGCGGCGGTATCGCTTTGATTCTACAAGGACCTGTGGGCTTGATTCTAGGCTTTGTTATAGGGCTTGCCGCCTTTGCCATTAGCCGCACGCAAGCCGACGCCTGGATTAAAAACTTGGAATTTCCGCTCCTGCTACGGCGCATTGAAACCGTTAAAAGCGTGAGCAAAAAGCTGCAACAAAAAGCCCCAGACATACAAGCAGAAATCCTGCGTTCTTTAGAGCAAGATGTAGAAACCCTGGAAAAAGTGTCTAATGAAATTGATTTGTCCTTAAAACTTGCCTTACAGGAAGCAGTACGCAAAGCAACCCTGTTGATTCGTTAAAATCAGCATCGGCGGTTTGTATCTGCAAAGCAGAAAATCTGGCGGTTGGGGAATAAACAAGCAGAAGATTGAAAAGTGGCGCGCCCGACAGGATTCGAACCTACGACCTTTGGCTCCGGAGGCCAACGCTCTATCCAACTGAGCTACGGGCGCACATCAATTGCAGATAAGGAAGCTGTTGAACAACAGCTTTGAAGACTGGCAAGTGTAGTTTTTTTAACTGCTTACGTCAACCTTTTCATCAGGCCGCACGCCACTGGGCTGTTTTTAAGCGATAAAACAGCCGATTCTTGCAAGATGAAGAATCGGCATGAGTGCAACCTATGATGAAAACCAGACCGGATACGGGGGTTTAATCGAGTGAACGCGTTTGGTTGGCAACAGATTGGTGGACGCTTTTAAGGGCACAAAGGCGCAATTTTGACGAGTGATTGACGTACTGCTACCCAACCCATGCCCAGATTGACTTTTTTACTGGTGATTAAAACCACCAAAGCATTGGGTTTGTCAGGCACTACTGCCATGAAATGAAAGGTGTTTTCCGTAGTCATTTGGACTTCTTTAATCAACTGGGTTTTATTGTTGCCGCGCATATTGGCAATCATGTCTTCTACTGCTTGTACATTTCTACCACGAAACATGTCTACCGCTGCGGCGGCAACTGCGTCTAAGTAAGATTGAGTGAAATAGGGGATGTTATGCGCAACACCTAATAACAAACCGCTGTCTAAATCTACTACAGCACAACCTAACGCAGCATCTACTTGCTTGACAACATCTCCGCAAATTGAATTAATATCAGCCATTCGTTATCTCCTTAAAGCGAAAAAAGCACACCAGAATAGAAAAAAGCCACCCCAGAGCAAGCTGTTTGAGGTGGATACATCTTTTAGATTTATCCAAAAGTCCAGCAGTTCAATTTAAATGAACTGTTTTTCGGGTATCTTGTTGGATATTTCTAGCGGATTGGGTAGCCCTATTTAAGCGCCTTGCAAAACGGATACTCTACTGTAATTCAAAGCTCAATCAAATCGAGTCTTGAATATCCAACGGGTTTAATCAGGGCAGTAGAGCAATGGTGTTTAAACCCGTTTCTTCGGCTAAACCAAAGAGAATATTCATATTTTGTACCGCTTGTCCGGCTGCGCCTTTAACCAGATTGTCAATCACTGATAATACCACAACTGTGTCTGCGCCTTGCGGACGATAAACCGCCAGACGGCACCAGTTATTGCCGCGCACGCTGCGGGTTTCTGGCGTTGTGCCGGCGGGGAGCACATCTACAAAGCGCTCGTTTTGGTAGCGATCTTCAAACAGTTTTTGTAAGGCTTGCTGGCTGAGGTCGGTGTTTAATTTGGCGTAGAGGGTGGCGTGAATGCCGCGAATCATGGGCACTAAATGGGATACAAAAGTTAAAGCGACTGGGGCTTTATTGATCTCGGTCAAGCCCTGTTTGATTTCTGGCAGGTGGCGGTGTCCGTCTACTTTATAGGCTTTGAAATTTTCTCCCGCTTCGCCTAGCAGTGTAGCGACTTCCGCTTTGCGCCCCGCGCCGCTCACGCCTGATTTAGCGTCGGCGATCAGGTTGTTGGTGTCTATCACGCCCGCTTCTAGCAGGGGCAGAAAACCTAATTGTACGGCGGTAGGATAGCAGCCAGGATTTGCCACTAAACGGGCTTTGGCGATCTCTGCTCGGTAGATTTCTGGCAGACCGTATACGGCTTCGGGCAGCAAGTGTGAGCAAGCGTGTGGCATTGCGTACCATTGCTCCCACAACTGGGCGTCATGCAGGCGAAAATCTGCTGCTAAATCAATTACTTTAACGCCAGCCTCTAGTAATTCTGGCACCATTTGCATGGCGGTGCCATTGGGGGTAGCGAAAAACACCAGATCGCAGGCACTTAATGCTTTGCTGTCGGGGGCGGAAAAAGCGATATCCACATGCCCACGCAGGTTGGGAAAGAGTGCGGCGACGGGCATTCCTGCTTCTGAACGCGAGGTGATGACTTGTAAATGCGCCTGCGGATGGGCAGCCAAAAGGCGCAGTAATTCAACGCCCGTGTAGCCAGTGCCACCAACGATACCTATGGTGATTGACATGGTGAGTTTTAATCCCAAAAAAGTAGAGGGTGAGGAATTTGTCGCAGGGTGTTTTGCTTGTAGCGGTTTGCCCAGCAAGTAAAAACAACTGCCTGCGCTTATTTTTAACAACTTGACTGGTCATGCTTTTTTGCATGAGCGGCACATCTGTTATAGTA
>DYPD01000095.1 GCA_020720115.1 Thiomargarita sp.
TACATCGCAAATTACAGTATGCGCGGCATACGTTACCTCTCCTCGCAGGGTTTTTTGATCTTGCTTAATGGCGTGCCGCTTAAGCATTTATTCAGTAACAATGCCTGGTCAATCCTGCATAACGGGCGCTACCCGGTACACAATATTGCGCGGGTAGAAATCATTCGCGGTACTGCTTCTGCCTTGTATGGGGCTGATGCAGTGAGTGGCGTTATCAATATAGTGACCAAAAACGCCAAACAGATGCAAGGTGGCGAAGCTGGGGTGCGTGTTGGCAGCTTTAACAGCGAAAATGCCTGGCTACAGCAAGGCGGCAAGTACGCGGATTTTGAGATTGCCGCCAGTCTGGAATATCAACAAAGCGATGGCGCACATCCTTTGATTGAAGCGGATTTGCAAAGCTACTACGACCAGCGCGATGGTACGCACATTTCTGCCACGCCTGCCGATCTGGATACTTTTTCTCGCCAATTCCAGGCGGCAGTCGAAATCTCTCGCGGACATTGGAATTTATTTACCTTGCACCGCGAACACCGTCACAGTCCAGGGTTATTAACACGCGGCCTGATGCCCGTAAAAGAGAGCCTACAAGACATTGATTTGCAAGTGGCAAAACTGGAATATCACGACCCAGAACTCAGCTCTTTTTGGGATGTTCGTGCGGCACTTAGTCTAGTGCATTTCAGTTGGGAAGATGTCACGCCGCGGCATTTGTTTGCCCCTGGTGCATTGGGTAACCGTTTTTCGCATGGGCAACTGCTCCAGGCGCATATACAAGAGCTTGCTTCGCGTTTTGAAGGCTCAATGGCTTATTCAGGTATGCCTGATCATTACTGGCTTTTAACCGGCGGTTACTCGCAAGCCGATATGTACGAAGTGGAACAATTCACCACAGCGGGTACTCACCCGACAACCGGAAAACCTATTAAACCTGAAGACGGCATGGTAAACCTCAGCGATTCTCGCTATTTGGGGACTGCTGAAGGGCGACGGGATAATTGGTGGTTTTTACTGCAAGATACTTGGAGTTTTGCCAACGATTGGAACGCAACGGCGGGCTTGCGCTACGACAAATTTACTATTTTTGGCAACGTATGGACGCCACGATTTTCTTTAGGCTGGCAAATGCGCCAAGATTTATCCGCACGTCTCATGTATAGCCAAGCTTTTATGGCGCCGAGCCTGGGTGAACTAACTGCCAGCCTGCCGCCGCTGGTGGGCAATCCTAACTTAAATCCTATGACCAACAAATCCCTGGAGTTGGCAATCAACTACCAAGCTCATCGGCACTTAAATTTTGCTTTGAACCTGTTTGCTTACCAACAATGTGATCAGATTGAATATGTACCCAGCTCAGTAAAAGATCAGCCCACTTATGTCAATCAGGGCAAAGCACATGGACAAGGATTTGAATTTGAAATGCGCTGGAGACCTAATAAATCTACCGGTTTATTAATGAATTATGCCTTTTCTCAAAGCTACGATGAACTCCAGCAAAGCGATTTAACAGAAGTGCCTAACCAAAGCTTTTATGTGCGTCATGATTGGTTATTTTATCCGCGTTGGTATTTGGATACGCAAGTTTACTGGGTGGGTGATTTCAAACGTGCGGCTAATGATTGGCGAGAGAAGCCTGATGCGCAATTTAGCTTAGATTTCAGTTTACGTTACAAACCAGCCACGGACATAAACCTTGCTGCTGGCGTGCGCAACGCCACCAATGCGGATAACCGTGATCCCTCGCCGGGTCCTAATCAGGGCATTATCAATTATCCGTATGATTTTCCGCTGATTGGTCGCACCTGGTTTATGGAACTTAGCTATCATTTTGATTAAATAGCTAAATTTCCAAGCATTCTAAGGCATTCCCGTCTGGATCACGGCAAAACAGCGCCGCTCGCCCGGATTTGCTGCGCGTATAGGCAATCCCTGCGTGTTCTAAGCGTTGCGCCAGCACTGCCAAATTGTGTACTGCCAACGCCACATGCCTATCGCGCCCACCATGTTCAGGTCTGCCAGTGCGCGGATCGGGGTTGGGTAATTCCAACAAATGCAGTTGTTGCCCCGCGTTCACATCCAACCAAGCTCCCGCATACGCCATGCGTTCAGTGGGGCGCTCAGGGTTAATCGGCAAGCCCAAAATACCGTGATAGAATGCCAGCGCAGTTTGGGTATCAGCAACCAGCACACTGGCGTGTACAATGCCTTGCACCGCAAATGCGCCGTCGCTGCCAGATGGCGCCGAGTCGGTACTCGCTTTGTTGGCTAAAAACTCTGCAAAATCTAAGACTTCCTGTTGCTGTTCCAAGCTCAAACGCGCCAGCCTGAGCGCCATCTCTGCTACTGGGTTCATCGGATGTTCCACCTGTTAAAAAAATGCTTATCTCTTTTTTCTGCGCCTGCCAAAGCCACTTGCCCACGTTTGCTGCATAGCTATCAGCCCGCTTGCGTCCTGTTGAATGACCGCAAAATACTGGCGCAAACGCCCTATGGCGATGTGCCGGTCACGCTCAGCGAAGACCTTTGCCTTGAATGGCAAATGGTGGCGCCGAATACGCCTATTTCCAGCCTCAAACTGCGCGTCGGTACTTATGGGCGGCGCAACGCTTGTCATCTTGTCGTGCAAATCCATACAAGGCAAGCGCAAATCTCGCTGGCAGACTGTGCTGACAATCAATATGCCGACATTCGCTTCGACCCGCCGTTACACTGCCAACCAGAGCAAGTGTTGACTCTGCGGGCGCATTCGCCAGACGCTCGGTTAGCGCAGGATGTGGTTGTGGCACTCTGGTGTTCGCGCCCATTGCCGCAATTTGCCGATTCGCCAACGCTTACGCCGCTGTATTTTGCTGCTACGGACAAACAACCTACCTTCAGTATTTTACTCAATGCCAAACAAGCACCGGCGCATCTGTACCAAAGCCTGCGTAGCCTGTTGGAAAGCGATCCTCATGCAGACAAAGAATTGCTGGTGTATGGCGCAACGCCCAATGCTTTGCCCTGGTTATCGGGTGCGGTGACTTGGTTGGCGTCGCCTGCTGACGCGGCTGACCAAGCGCAAGGCGAGTTTTTGCTCTGGTTGGCGCAACCCGCGTTGTTGCGCGACGGCAGTTTGCAGGCGCTACGAGAAACCCTCCTAGCACACCCGCAAACTTTGCTGGTTATGCCAAAAGTCATTGATAAACAAGGTTATTTATGCAGTGCGGGCGGGCAGGCAATGGCAGACGCCAGCCTGTGGACTTATCCGTCAGCCGCCGACGCGACCCATCCCGAATTTAATCAGCCGCGCACTGTCTGTTGCGCACAGCCGCCCTGCGTGCTGTTGCGCCAAGCCGCATTACCGGCGCTGCTGGAGGCTTTGTCGCTGTATCAAAGCGCGACCTATGTGCTGCTGCATTTGAGTTTGCACACCCAGACAGTGCGTTATTGTCCAACCGCTTGCGCGCAAGTGGTTGAACTAGAACAAGCGCCAGAAGCTGACCGCCAGCTTTGTCAGCGCATTTGGCAAGTGCGGCTAGACAGCTTGCCGTTACCCTTGTTGCCCTGGTCTACGCCACCGCGCCTGCATTGTCCAGAAACAGACAAACCATTGATTAGCATTGTGATTCCGCTCTTTAATCAGGTGCGCTATAGCGCCCATTGCCTGCACACTTTGTTGCACTGCGATGCGCATTTGAGCCGCGAAATCATCCTGGTGGACAATGCTTCCAGCGACGCTACACCGCAACTTTTGGCGGGTTTAACGGGCGCTTTTCGGGTGTTGCGTAATCTGGACAATCGGGGTTTTGTGGATGCCTGCAACCAAGGCGCGGCGCTGGCGCAGGGCACTTATTTGCTGCTGTTGAATAACGATACCCAAGTGCGCCCTGGCGCGTTAGAAAATCTGGTAAATATCCTAGAAAATCAATCAGGTGTGGGTATCGTGGGCGCTAAGCTGCTGTATCCTGACGGGCGCTTGCAAGAAGCCGGTTGCCAGCTTTTTGCCGATGGCAGCGCGACTAATCTAGGGCGTTCGGGCGATGCGCAGGCTGAATTTGCTTGTCAGGATCGGGACGTGGATTATTGTTCGGGTGCGGCGCTGATGCTGCGCACAGCGCTGTGGCGACAACTGGGTGGCTTTGATCGCCGCTATGCACCTGCTTATTACGAGGACACGGATTTGTGTATGCAGGCACGGCAAGCGGGGCTGCGCGTGCGTTATTGCCATGCGGCGGAAGTGATCCATTACGAAGGCGTGACCGCAGGCGTGGATGTCAACAGCGGTTATAAGGCTTACCAAGTGCGCAATCAGCAAAGATTTTATGCCAAATGGCAAGCCGTCTTGCAGGAAAAAGCCTCAGCGTGAAAAACTCACTTGTGCAAAATCCCCGCGTTTGAGAGTGAGCGTTAGCCAAGGGGAATAGGTATGCCAACCTTCAGGGTCAGTATAGCGCACGCAAAAACGCATGACTTCCGGCAAACGGGCACGCATCTGTCCCCCAGCAGGAAGCGGCACCACGCCAAATAGATCGGGGACGATTAACTGATAAGCGCCACTGGTGTAAGGCGCAAATTGCCAACGCACTAGGCTGTTTTGTTCACTGACCTGTACAGACAAAGGCGCTTCGCGCAAATTTTGCTGCCAAGCAGCAAGAAGGCTGGGCGCGTCCTGGGTAATTTCTTGAATACAGGCACACTTGGCAGCAAAGCTAAAAAATCGCCGCCCGCGCAAATCTTGCCCCTGCACTTCAATCCAATCAAACAACAAATGCGGCGGTGTTACGCCGACATATTCGCGCTGCAACCAGGCTAATCCTGTTTCAAACCAGTTTTGGCTATTGACCAGCGTGTGTGCAGATAGGGCTTGTTGAATAAAACGCGCCTGTGCTGCAAATTGCGCTAACTGAGGTTTAAGTTGCGCAGCGGCGTGCTGATTTTGTCCAATAAACAGCAGCCATATCAAAGCATACCCCCCCCAAGCCGCAGTTTTGTAAAAGCCGTCAAGGCGGCTTAAGATCAGTACCAGTCCAGCGGAAAAGACGACGCTAGGCAGAATCAGCAAGCGGTAACTGTCGGCGTTGGTTAAAAAATGCTGCACTGGCAGCAAAGGTGCTAATACCAGAAACAGCAACAACGGCAACAGCCAGCGCACGGCTATTTGTTGCCAAAGCGCATAGAACAGCGCCAGCACCAATAACCCAATGGCAATCCAACTGAATAAGGTTTGCCCCAACAAAGCGTGCAGAATGCTGACAGGCAATGCTGGCGCTACCAGCCAATTGATCGGCGCACCGTAGCCGCCTGATGATCCCAGCATGTAAAAACGCCAAAGCACATACACAGCCGCCAGTAGCACCAGCGGCAACAGGTAGCGCAAACGCTGTAGGAAATGGCTTTCCGGCAACCAGGGTAATAGCAACAACAAAGGCACATACACCTCTTTGGCGGTGCAGGCTAAGGCATAAAAAAATGCACCAAAGCCCGCCCATAGCCAACGCGAATCCCGTACTGCTTTAACATAAAACCAGAGCGCCAGCAGCGCAAATCCCAAGCCTTCCAGATAATGCCGCGTCATCAGTTGCAAAACGAGCGTTTGCACCGGCGCACTGCACAACCATAAAAGCACGCCCGCCAAGCTCCAGGTTGGAGCAAGCCAAAGGTTGAGTACCGCGAATAATGCCAGCCCCACCCACAGCAACGCCAGCAATTGATGCGCATAAAAGCCCTGGGGTTCCAACCCAAACAAGCTCAAATCCAAGTCAAAAGACAAAGACATCCAAGGGGTTAAGTTAGCGGGTGAGAGATCGCGCCAAGCTTCAGGCTGGGTAAAATATTCCCTAGGACTGTACTGCACCGCATGTTTGAGAATTGAGGGATCATCCCAAGTCCAATTTCCTTGCCAAACTGGGTAATACAAGATGCTGATAAGTAAGGGAATGAGCAACAGCAGCAGGTATTGATAACGAGAGAATACGGGCATTTGTCAGCTTTTAATTAATGGTGCAGTTTTGCTTGAATTTTTTGCCGAATGGCAACCCAATCTTGCGGGAACAAGAAGAAATATAAAATACCAAAGGGCAGCAACAGCACACTACCCCAAAACATCATGAGCAGATAGTTATCAGCAAGCGGGACAAAGGCGGGGTGATACAAAGTCAGAGTGACCAATCCCATAGCCAACAGCAGCGGTGGCAGTAATTGCCACAGGTAATCCAACACTGAAATCTGAAGAATTTTGCCAATATACCAGGGTTGCAAGAAAAGTTTGATGACCAGCATAGGAATCGCCGTGCCCCAAGCAACGCCAAGAATACCGTATTTAGGCGCTAGATAAATGCTCAAACTCAAGTTGGCGACACCCTCTAACATAGAAATAACCGCAAAAAGTTGGTGTTTTTGTAGTGCATACATCATGGCAACGCTGGTGCTTTGCGCCAAGGTAATGGCATAAGCAATCGTCAAAACCCAAAGTGTAGGCAAAGCACCCATAAAGGCTTCACCCGCCCAAAGGCGGATAAATTGCTCGCCTAAAATCAACAGTGCGGCAGCTAATGCAAAACTTAAAAAAGCCGCAATGGAAAGAGATTTGAAAAACAGGCTACGCAGTTGTTCAAGTTGTCCTGCACCATCGAGATTGGAGAAACGTGCAGTGAAGATAGAAATAGTCGCAGAAGAAATAAACTGCAAATAATAGCGCATCAAAATCCCCGCCACGCTATAAATACCGACCGCAGTTAAATCCAGCCAACGCCCAATGACGAAAGCATCCAGATTAAACCGCAAAATGCTGGCAATTTCTTGCGTAGCCGCTCCGACGCCGAAAATCAGCAAAGCACCCAGCATGTGCCAACTGCCCTGGCGAACATTCAACTTGACATAAGGAAACAAGCGATGACAAAACCAAGCATTCAAAATCAAAGTAAAGAATGCTGCAATCAGATTAGCATAAGCAATACCGACCAATCCCCAATCCAACATCAGTGCTCCAATCACACACAGCGAGCGCAATAAAATCACGCTGATTTCTACCATATTCGCTTCCAAAAAACGCTCGTGTGCTTTCATTACTGCGCTTAATAGCTTTGCCGGAAAAGAAATACCCATACTGATGCCGAGAATCACCACCAGCAGCTTGAAATCTTCATGATATCCTGGTTCAACACTAAAGAAATTAGCCAGCGTATCATCTAATACAAAAGACAGAATCACCACACTCATGGCAATGCTCAGAAATAAGACTAAAGCCGTATTGATGCTTTCATTTAAGGCAGTGTAATTTCTTTGTCCGGCATAACGAGCAACATAGCGAGTGACCGCAGACTCGACGCCTAAATCTAAAATACTGTAGTAGCCAATAATGGAAGTGATGAGCGTCCAAATCCCAAAACCAGTCACACCGAGATATTTAATAATGTAAGAGGTTAAGAAAAAACCAACAAAAACGGCAACCATCATAGTTGCCCAATTACTGAAAATACTAACAAACAAAGAATTGCGTTTAGGTTCGTTCATAGAAAATGCTTGTGAGTGATTTTGATGCGCTGGGTGTCTTCGGCTGCTTGTATCGCTTCAGCCGCTCGTTTTTCACGGATTTCTTGAACCAAGACCCATTGTTTAGCACTACTGGCTGCATACACAGCTACAACAGAGATATGCACTAGATGATCAATAAATCCTTTACCTGAATAGCCCTGAAGAAAAATAGTCATCAATGCAAGAATCATGGATAAATGTATTGATCGTTCTAAAACCCCTAATTCTGGCGCCATAGCACAGCGCAAAGAAACCCACATGGTCATTACTATAAAGCCAAGAAAAAAAATTAAACCAGGAATACCGGTTTCTGCCGCTAACAACAAATACAGATTATGCACGGGTAAAGGTAAAACAACAGAAATCTGTTGTTCGGTATGATCGTATTTTTGATGAACTGCAAGATAATTCTCATAACCAATACCAAAAATTGGGTGATGGGCAATGATATTTCTTGCTACCGCCCACATAGGCGCACGGGTTTGTGCTGAACCGTGATCATCTTTAACGCGGCTGCTAATTTTATCGCCAGCCATCGCCGCGACCAGTCCAACCGCCATTAACAACACAAAGATAAATACAGCAAACAAAGGAATCATGGAACGGATAGCGATAATGCGCAAAAACATTAAACCAAATGGAAATAAACCAGAGGTAATGAGCCAACTGCCCAAACCCGCACGGGAAACAGTAAAAGCCAGTGCTGCAGCACCCGATGCCCAGGCAGCTAACGCAGGAAGGCGTGAAATACCAGGGGAAAAAAACACATAAGCCAGTGCTACTGGCATGATTTCTCCGGTGAGTTTGGCAAAATTGCTGGAATGTCCCATAGTGCCAGCAGGACGAAAACCCAAACCATCTATGATGTCTAGTTCATCATCCAATCCTGGCAATAAAAGCACAATAGATTCAGTAGCTTGCTGCACCATGATGAGTAAATTTTGAAACAACAGAGTGGCCATTAAACCCAGCATAATTATGTGTAGGTCTTCGCGCTTTTGCAGAAAATGAAAAACTACAAAAAAAGTCAGGAAGCTGCGGATCATTATTTCATAGACGCCTAGGAAAGTAGTCACAGCATCTTGGGCATGAAACATAGACAGCAACGCCCAGGTCACCCATAATAAATGAAAGACGGTGGTTTGTCCGCGCCAAATAGAATAAGGAGGGTTTCTCCGAGAATACATAGCGTAAATGCGTATTCCCAGAAGGATAAACATTAAAATATCAGAGAGACGTAGCAGAAAAAAATGCCGCAGTGGGGGTCTGGTATCACCCATCTCATCAAAGAGCAATTGTCCTGTACCTAGACTGATGGTAAACATAAACATGCCCATCAGCCATTTTTCTTTATGGGGAATGAAAATAAAGATAGGCGTTAATGACAATAGCATAGCCACCTTGGTGTACTTTTCATCTCCTATAAGAAGAACCGAAAATACCTTTCCAAATACAATAGCAATGCCAATAGTAAACAAGGTCAGTGGTAGTGAACGCAGCGACCAATTATCGCGGATTTTAGTGATAAGCCAATGCAACATAGCAAGCAATATCCTGCTGGTTGGTTTTGCTTGTTTGGGATTGCGCCAGAATAAGCAAAACCGCCAAATTCTAACAACAATTGCTTAGAGCAAAGAAATATTTACACCTTTTTGTTGGAGCGATTGACTGGAAGCTTCCAACACTTCTACTACTTTCAGCCCTTCTTCACCGCTTGACAGCGAAGGGGTACCCGTGCGAATGCAGTCAATAAAATGCTGTACTTCAACTTTCAGCGGTTCAACCATTTTAATCGCTGGAGAATACATGTCACCATTGCGGTAAGCGAAGATAAAATCCGCAAAGCTA
The DNA here is from genome assembly GCA_020720115.1 of Thiomargarita sp. GTDB lineage: Bacteria > Pseudomonadota > Gammaproteobacteria > Beggiatoales > Beggiatoaceae > BB31. Next base: position 9,361 of record DYPD01000095.1, read on the forward strand.
TTATACGAAGGCGGTGCATCTACGCCCTTATCGTAGATTTTAATTTTTTCCACTTGTTCTAAGTCATCAAATACCAGCATTCGCTTATTGCCTACAATGGTTAGCTCACGCACTTTGATGGGGTCTAACCAACTGCTTTGCACCATAGCAAAACCATGATGTTCCATATTGATGCTGAGATTGGTGACATCTTCAATACCCGGTGTGATATTTGCCGCACCAATGCAATTGACAGAAACAGCACGATCATTTAAGACATAAAACAAAATAGATAAGTCATGTGGGGCTAAATCCCAGGTGACGTTAATATCTTTTTGATATAAACCTAAGTTCAAACGGCGTGAACTCATGTACAGGATTTGTCCTAAATCACCTGAGTCTACTATTTCTTTAATTTTGCGAATGGGCGCAGAATAAACAAAAGTGTGCCCTACCATTAAAGTGAGTTTCTTGGCTTTGGCAATTTCATTTAATTCCCGACATTGTGCCGCAGTAGATGCCATAGGCTTTTCTACTAACACATGTTTACCTGCTTCTAAGGCTTGTTTTGCCATTGTGTGATGTAAATGTACAGGTAAAGCAATCACTACTGCATCAATCGCAGCATCTTGCACAATTTCATCATAATCAGTGGTTAATTCTACCTCATGGTACATCGCCTTCATGGTATTCAACCTATCTTGGCTGAGATCACAAAGTTTTTTTAAGTTGACTTCAGGATTCTGGTAAAAGTTACGGATTAAGTTGGGTCCCCAATAGCCACAACCAGCAACTGCTACATTGATTTTCTCTGCCATAGTAGATTCTCCAAGTCCAGGTATTGAAATTGCGGCTAAGCTAACAAGACTGTCTGGGTAAATCAAGCGGTATTCCAGAAAATAGGGAAACCCTGATCGGCAGGCAAAAAAAAGGCGCGACGGGCATCGCGCCGAACCACCAAAGGAGGATGGAGGAGACTATTAAAACCAGCAAACATCTAAAAACTCTATCAACATGAAAAATACCGCAGATGCTTTTGTGGCTACACCTTACCACGCATTGTTGCGCTGCAACATTTTAGGCTAATCTAGCATACTTTACCTGCTTGTCAAGGTTTTTTATGCTAAAAAACGCTAAAGCTTGTAAATCTCTAGTTGTAAGTTTGAAAGCAAATTACTTGCCATTTGTTCTAGGTTTTTTCCATCGCTAATGACGGCAATACTGGCTTTTTCCGGTTGCAAATAGGTGCGTCCCACACGTTGCAAATCTTCCACAGTAGTTTTCAGCAATCCGCTACGGAAGCGCCGTCTTTGTTCTGGTGTACGTCCATGTAAGTTGTTGAAAAACTCACCTTTCGCCTCGCCTGCGGGTGAACCTGGACGATCCAGGCGGCTAATGACGGTCATCACAGCTTCTTCCAGAGTTCGCGGTTTATGTGGATGATTTTGCAGCCATTCCAATGACTTATCAAAATCCTCCAGAGTTTCTTGCAAACGCGGATCGCGGTAGGAATAAAACCGAAATGCGCCTGTATTGGAGTCGTAGCCAGCGTTGCCGCCGTAAGCGCCGCCCTGTTCACGGATGGCGCGGTGTAGGTAGCCATTGTGCAGAAACTCGCCGAGCAACATTAACACAGGCGCATCTGGATGCTGGTAAGGTACGGTGGGGTAAGCTTTTGCGGTGAAATTGACTTGGGTGCTGGTGCTCCAGCCTTGACGCACGGGTTTTGCTGCACTTAAGGCGGGCAATTGCAATGTTGCCGCCCCTTGAGCGGGCGTTTGTTGCGCCCAGCGTTGTTGCAAATCCGTTTCTATGTCAGCTTGTAACTGAGCTTCGCTGATGAGCAAAAACTGCCGTGAAGCGGTTTGTAAAAGTTCACGCAAACGGACCAATTGTTGTGCAAAACGTGCCAGTTCTGCTTTATCGTTTAAGCGTTCGTCTAATTGCTTGATAAATTGGATACTTGCCAATCCGCCCCAGCGGTGCGCCAAAGCACCGGCTGGACTCAAGCCGCTACACACAGCATTCATGACCAAACTACTGCCACGACTGATAACGCTGGATTCGCTGTCTATGCGAATTTGCGCGATCATTTCTCGCAATCGCTCTAATTCGTCAAACCGCGCTTGCGCAAAGGTGGCGTGTAGCAATTCGCTTAAATCCGCATGATGCCGCGCCAATGCCTTGCCCGATAAGACAAACAGCCCGTGCGTTTTTTGCACGTCGTCCACCGCACCGCGCACCGAACAACGCGCCCCTATGCCGCCAGTAACAGCCGACTGCCAATGCTGCACATGCAAATAATCCTTATCACCGATGCCCACTTCGGTTAAGCAATCGCAAAACAGCGGCAGCAATTCTAACAACTCATCTTCCAACGGCGGCAAATCCACCACGATTTGCTGATATACCATGCCGTTAGTGCCCTGTGCATACCAACTGGCTGGCGTGTCTAGCAAAGCGCGGGTTTCGCCTTTGACCACTTTCAAGTCCTCTGGCACATCTGCCAGCGTCACTTTCGGCAATAATTCAGCATCGTCTTGGGTCTGCTGGCGGCTTTCTAAGGCTTTGGTTTTTTGCAGAATTTGCTGCTTTTCTTCGGCACTTAGGCGGGCTTTGAGCGCGGCGAGCACGGCTTTTTCTTGCTCGGCACGGCGTTCGCTTAAAGTCTTATCCGGGCGCATCACCAAACGCACCCTGTGCTTGTTGTCTAACAATAAGCGCTGCACAAGATTTTTAATAAAATCAGGATTTTGAATCTCCTCGCGCAAAGCCGCTAAGGTTTCATCAATATGCAAAGCGCGTATCGGATCACTACCGTGCAAGGCGGGCGCAAGTGCCTGCAACATCAGGCGCAGTCCATAAGGAAAATGGTCGCCGGTAATTTCGCGCTGATGTAATTCGATTTGGTGCAGCACTGATTCGATTTGCTCTTGCGGAATGCCTTTTTCCGCTACTTCGTTCAACACCTTCAACACCAACGCCTCGGTCGCGTCTGCTTGCTCAGGGTCAGAACCCTCCAAACCGCAGCCAAACACCATTTCCTTAGTGCTCGTATCCACCCCGCACAAAGGCGAAGGCGCAGTACCGAGTTTGCAAATTTCCAGTGCATGGCGCAGCGGCGAGGCGCTGTTATCCAACAAAACCCCAGACAACAGATGCGCATTCATCACATCACGCGGATTCGTGCTATCGCCCAACAACCAACCCAACACAATATGGGTTTTGTGCGCAGCATCTTCCTCGCTCTCTAACGCATACACAGCTTCGCTGCGCACCGGTTCAGGGTAGCGTTGCTCGTTAGGCACATGCAAATGGCTCACATCCAGCCGCGTGAAATGTTGCAGCGCACAGTCTTGAAAATACGCTTGATGCGCTTCCACCGGCCTATCGCCATACGTCATAAACACCGCATTAGACGGATGATAATGCGTCGCATGAAACTGCTTAAGCTGCTGATGGGTAAGCTTAGGAATTTCCTGTGGATCGCCGCCGCTGTTGTAATGATAAGTGATGGTTGGAAACAACACGCGGCTCAGTTCATCCCACAGGGTTTGCACCGGCGCACTCATCGCCCCTTTCATCTCATTATAAACCACGCCCTTAAACACCAAATCAGACTCAGGATCATCCGATTTAGCAAACTCCAAACGATGCCCCTCTTGCGCAAAATCCAGTTCATTCAGATTCGGAAAAAACACCGCATCCAAATAAACCTGCAACAAATTATTGAAATCTTTAGTATTTTGACTCGCAAAAGGATACGCCGTCCAATCGCTACTGGTAAAAGCATTCATAAAAGTATTCAGCGAACGACGAATCATCATAAAAAAAGGATCACGCACCGGAAAACGCCGACTGCCGCATAGCGTGGTGTGTTCCAGAATATGCGCCACACCAGTGGAATCCTGTGGCACTGTCAAAAACGCCACCAAAAACGCATTGTTATTATCATCCGCCTGCAAATGCAGATGCCGCGCACCAGTTGCCTGATGTTGGTAACTTTTAAACGTCAGATTCAAGTTCTCAATTTTTTCTTCATGGGTTTGAATAAAAGCTGGGTGAGGCATACGTCTTTGCTCCTCTTGTTGTGTGTTTGGTTGGAGTGGGGGCACTAGCGAGAATTTACAAATGCCAATAGGCAGCGCAAGGCCCGTCATGTAGGGAGCGTTAGGCGCATCTTTCTCGTGCCGAGTCTCGCAGCATTGCGCCGTAACGCACCATTTTAAAACCGAATTAATGGCGGTAGTACGCCGCCTCCAAACGCGCCAAACGCGCTTGCAAATCGGCAATCTCAGCCTGCTGAGTCTGAAGTGTCGTCATCAGCTTCATTTGCATTTGAGTATTTCGCCGCGTCCCCAGACTTGCGCCTCGGCTTCAGTCAATTCAAGAATGTTTTCAGCGTAGTCATCAATGACCGTTTGCAACCAAGTTTCAAGCACATCCGCCTGTTGGTGATCACCGCGATGCCGAATCATTTCAACGCCTCGCCTAAGCTCACCTATGCTAATAACGCTGACAAACAAGTCTGCATTTTGCTGTTCTGCTTGAATAAAAAACTGTTTAACGCCTGTATCTGCTTTGTCACCTTTTCTCAGCTCGCTAATGACATTCGTATCAATCAAATACCGATTTGTCACGTTCATCTTGTTTTCGCTCGAAATCAGAATCTAAGCCAACTTGGGGTATTTGCATCAATGCAGCGGCGAATCTTGGTTTAACTGCTTTTTTCAGGACAGTTTCCAAAATTTTCCGATGTTCAGCTTCCATACTGACACCATGCCGTTGCGCCCGTATTTTCAGCGCGTTGACAATGCTTTCATCAAGGTTGTGAAGCGTTAAACTGGACATGTTTATATCCTCTCGGTTGCTCTCGTTTCCACATAAGGCGCGTGGGAGCAAGTAAATCAGTAACGCACCATTTCAATGTACCGATATGGTGTGTTACGGCGCAAAAAGACGCGCCTAACGCACCCTACCCGGCTACCCGGGCTCAAACGGGTTATTTAATTTCAGCGCGCCATTGATAAGCTGCCCATCTTGCATGTCTTCAGTGTGGAGTGTATTAGACTTGTTGCGACATAAATCCAGTAAAAATGCGGAGTTCGAGAATATAACTGACTCCAAATTTTTCAGATTTCAGCTAAGCCATTGATTTTTCATAGTCATCAAGCCAAAGCACTTTTTATAAGACATTGATTTTTCTTGTTTTATAGGCGCAACAAGTCTATTACAGCCTGCGCTCAGAGCGGTAGCGATAATCAGGCTATCGTAATGGCTGAAGCCATATCGCGCGGCAATTCTCCAGGCCGAGCGGATTTGTGTAAGAGTGACATCCACCAGTTGGGTCAATTCAAGAATAAGCGACAATTCTTCCTCTATTTTAGTTGGCGGCCAATTCAGGCGGCGGCGCAAAACATGGCTGCATTCATTGACGACCTGCGTGGAGATATGCGGATTTGCCGCCAGCAAGGCAAGCGCAATGGCTTTTTTGGGATCGTCATCGCTCATAGCATACAGCACAATATTGCTGTCCAGACAAACCGCCATGTTACCCCCGCGCCTCATCGTACAGCGCGTTGCGATCTACTATCGGCTTGCCATGCCAGGCAATGCGAACGGAAGCAAAATGCTCCAGCGCCTTGCGGCGCGTGGTTTCCGCCGGGATACGCGGCGCTTGCTTGACCGCAATCAGCAAGCGCAAAGCCTCTTCCAGCAAGGCTTGCTTGTCCGCCAAACCCTTTAAATTGGCGGCTTGCTGAAAAAGTTGGTCGTCTATGGTGGTTTGGATGTGCATGGCGCTGTCCTCGCGGTTGCTTTTGTTCTGGATATAGTTTAGCACCTCGGCACAAAAAGCCTGCCAGGCTTTGAAAACCTGGCAGGTTTGGGCAGGGATAACATCCCTTCAAGGGATGTTATCCCTTATTGTGTCCGTTGCGGCTTGCATGTTGGGCTTCGCAAAAAATGCTCAGCGCATCCTACGCGATGCTTATAAAAATCAACATGATATAGTTGTAATAGGATAAGCAAGTATCTTTTTATCAACGGTCACTAACGGCATAGATTCAACTATTGATTGCGCAATCAGCAGACGATCAAAGGGGTCTTGATGATAGTTTTCTAATCCGGATAATGCGTAAATATGCGTTAATGAAATTGGCAAAATTATTAAACCATTTTGTTGCTGAGTTTCTATCATTTCTGATAGCGAAACAGATAATTCCAATTTTCCCAGTTGATATTTTATTTGTATTTCCCATGCAGAAGCCGGGCTGAAATATAACGTGTTAGCCGTGTCTTCACACAGCGCTAAAATATTGGTGGGGATATTTTCAATGTTCTGATTTAACCATAAAAAGATATAGTGAAATTTCTATAAATTTGTGAGAACTGAATTGAATATACTTTTAAATACAAAATCAATTGTGTCTTTCATTGTTAAAAAATTATTTCTGTGTCTTCTA
>DYPD01000096.1 GCA_020720115.1 Thiomargarita sp.
TATTTGCAAGATGTCTTGAATCGCATGATTGCCGAACCCTTGTCCACTGGCGAACATGCGCTACTGTTTTTTGACTTAGATGAGTTCAAATACATTAACGACACTTACGGACACGGCGCAGGCGATGCAGTGCTGGTGCGCTGTGCGCAAGAAATTCAGCCGCTTCTCAATGAGAAAAAGATTTTTGCCCGCATCGGCGGCGATGAATTTGCCCTGTTGTTGCGCGACACCGATAGGGAAGACCCGCGCATTTTAGCCGAGCACATCATCCACAAAATCTCCCGCATACCCTTTCAACTCGGCGGCAAAGTGCTACGCCTGACTGCCAGCTTAGGCATTGCCTTTTACCCGACTCATGCACTGGATACCGAAACCCTGCTGGCACATGCGGATGCCGCCATGTACCAGGCAAAGGCAGCGGGCAAAAATGCCTGGCGCATTTACTGTCCTGACAAGGATACTTCCGCGGAAATGGTAGCCCATTTTTCCTGGAGCAAGCGCGTCGAACACGCGCTAGAAAACGGCTTGTTGCGCCTGTATTTTCAAAGCGTACACCACACCAGCGACAGCCGCCTAGCGCATCTGGAAGTGTTGATTCGGATGCAAGACAGTTCCAATCCCAATCAATTAGTAATGCCCGACCGCTTCATCCCGCTGGCAGAAAAAACCGGACTGATTTTCGACATTGACTTGTTTGTGATTGAACAAAGCATTGAACTACTGGCGCGCTCCAAACGCATCCCGCCGCTGGCTATCAACATTTCTGGCAGTTCTATGGAAGACCACAATCTGCCTTACCATATTGCCCGTCAATTGGAAAAAAAAGGCGTCGAACCCAAACGCCTGCTGATTGAATTGACCGAAACCTCAGCGGTTGCTGACTTACACGACGCGCAGAATTTCATTGACGTGCTGGTTAAAATTGGCTGTCTAGTGTGTTTGGATGACTTCGGCGTAGGATTTTCCTCCTTTGCCTACCTAAAGCATCTCAATGTAGACATTTTGAAAATTGACGGCATGTTTATCAAAGGCTTAGTACATGATCGCTACAACCAGAGCGTGGTCAAAGCCATTGTCGAAGTAGCGCGTAGCATGGGAAAAAGCACCATTGCCGAATTTGTCGAAGACCAAGCAACGCTCGATCTGTTGCGCAAGATGCAAGTAGATTATGTGCAAGGCTATCATCTGGGCAAACCCCAACCCTATCATCCCGCCTTTCAAGGCGTGCCTGTTACCACCCTAAAATTTCCCTGGCAGGGCGCGGAAAAATCGGGTGTGTAGCCACATTTGAATGACAAAAAATAAGCAATTTTAATGAGATGCGTCAATCAAACGCACTTATCTGCGGGTCTGTTTTAGGGGTAAAAATCGCTGCGAAACCTGGATGAAAACTTGCTAGAATGCCCGCTCTAAGTCAAAAACCAGCCAAACTGACTATTTAACCAAGTATCCTTACTTATGCTCACAATTTTCTACAGTATGGCGGGCGAAGGGCGTGGTCACGCCGCACGCGCCCTGACTATCACCGAAGCCTTGCGCACCCGCCACTATCGCCTGCATCTGTTTGCACCCGCGCAAGCCTATGATTTCCTTGAGCCGGTTTATCGCAACACGGAAGTCAAAATCACTCAAATTCCTGAATTAGTGTTTCAATACACAGCGCAGGGACGGGTTGCTTACCTGCGCACTTGTCTGCACATGCTGCATTATGTGATGACGCGCCGCCAGCGTTTTCAGGCAGTAGCGCAGGCTTTTGTTACAGAACAACCGGATTTAGTGCTGGTGGATTTTGAACCCGGACTGCCGCGCTTAGCCAATCAATTTGGCGTGCCCTGGGTCAGCTTGGATCATCAAAATTTTTTACGCACCTATGATTTATCCAGCCTCCCACGCCGCTTGCGCTGGCATCTGGGATACATGCAATTGGCGGTGTCTCTGTATGGTTCGCGTCCGCATCATCGGATTGTCTCTTCCTTTTATTTTCCGCCATTGCGCCCAGGTTTACGCGCAGTAACGCAAGTCGGCACTTTGTTTCGGGACTCAGTGCGCTTGGCAAAAACCCAGGATGCCGGACATATCACTGTGTATTTGCGGCGTGCCTTGAGCGCCAATGTGCAAGAGGCGTTGCGCAATAGCGGGCGCACCGTGCATGTTTTCACTGCACAGCCGCAAGCAGATGAAAATAATCTACATTTTTTTGCTATTACGCCAGATCACTTTATCGAGAGTCTGTGCCAATGCAGCATGTTATTGACCACTGCGGGTAACCAATTGCTCGGCGAAGCCCTGTATTTAGGCAAGCCAGTGTTAGTTATGCCAGAGCCGAGCAACCCGGAACAGGAAATCAATGGGCATTTTCTGCACACCAGTGGCGGCGGTTGCTCAGTGCCGATGGAACAACTGAATGCCCAGATTTTGCAGACTTTTTTGCAGCAAGCCCACAGCTACCGCTTGCCGGAAACCGAACGTCAACGTCTGGACGGATTGCCAAAAACCCTGGAAGTTTTGGAAGGCATTCTGGAAAGCATTGCGCACCGGCAGGGCAAATCTTTGCGTTTGCACACTGCGTATTTGCCTATCGCTGATGAAAATCTCATCAATCAATAGCCAATCTAATGATTAATCAAGAGGAATGATTTGTATGAAACAAGGTCTCAAACTCAGTGCTTTTCTGTTGTGTTTAAGCGTACTGCCTCACAGCGCATTTGCTACAGAGCCATCAGGTGCTCGACTGGTACAAACGCCTTACAGCGAAGAACCAAAAACCGTATTTGAATTCTTTTTTAATCATCCAGTGAAAATTGCTACCGGTTTGAGTTGGTTGCGCATTTACATGAATACTTTGATGAATCCGCCCTATGATCTAGCCCCAGAATTTATGCACATTAAAGTAGTGATACATGGCGCAGAAATAGTCACGTTGCTGCACAAAAATTATGCAACTTATCAAGAATCTGTTGAACGCATGAAATACTACGCAAGCCTCGGCGTCGAATTCATTGCCTGCCAAAGCTTTGCCGAAGAATTAGGTTATCAATCCGCAGATTTTTATGATTTTGTCACCTTAGCGCCCTCGGGTCCTAATGAAGTGGCGCATTGGCAACAACAAGGCTATGCGCTCATTATTCCGCAAGCCTTGGATAAGCTCATGGATGTGGATGAATTACGCGCCACGCCTTAGATGTCACCGTTAAAACCACAACATCTACTGTGGCTGCTGTTGCCGCCGTTATTGATTTTGATGCAGTATCAACTCTGGATGGGCACGGGCGGTATCCAGGAAAATCGCCGCTTACACAGCAGCATCCAGCATTTGCAAGCAGAAAATGCCCGCTTGCGTAGCCGCAACAGCGCCCTAAGCGCCGAAGTTGCGGACTTAAAACAGGGCTTGGCGGCTGTCGAAGCCTATGCCCGCCAAGAATTTGGCTTAATTAAGCCTGGCGAACGCTTTTACCATCTGCTCCCGCCTTCAGATTAGCGGTTGAGAAAAAAAACCGCTATACTGCCAGGTGTTTAAAGTGCTCGGCAACCGGATTAAACAACTTCAAAATCAGTTGCTTGTTGTGTTTTTATTAACATGGCAAGCCGGCTTTAAAGCATTTTAGCGTTTGACAGAAATGTCTTCAGTGCTATACGGAAAGACCTTCTCTACCCTTCGGTACTGCAAAATCCCGCTTAACATGCCTATTGGCAGGATTTTCCTCGTTTTTTGAGCCATGCTTAATCAAACAGGCTTTTCCGTATAGGCGCTTCCCATAAAAAATCCAGATCAGGCACGCCGTATGCGCTTAGATTCAGTACAGTTCCTCTTTAAGGCTGGCTGCACCTGAGTAGGCGACCTATTTCACAGCCTGATCTCAATAAAGAAAATGAAAATAAACAGGATTCTTCATGTCGCCTTATCGCCGCATAATTGATAGCTTAAAGCAAATTTTTCACCGTCCTCCTACTGCACCGCACTCACAGACTGCACTGGATGTCTCCGAACATCGCCCGCATCAACCGGTCATTATCCCGCGAGAGCAGCACTCCATTTCTCGCCGCCACATCAGTAGCAATGCTGTCAGAGTCCTATACCGCCTTAAAGACGCAGGCTATCAAGCCTTTTTAGTTGGTGGTGGGGTGCGTGATCTCTTGCTGAACAAAATACCCAAGGATTTCGACATTGCCACCGATGCGCATCCCGAAGATGTCAAAAATCTATTTCGTAACTGCCGTCTTATCGGTCGCCGTTTTCGCTTGGCGCATGTGCATTTTGGTAATGAAATCATTGAGGTAGCCACCTTTCGCGCACATCACGGCAAACCTGATGAGGACGAAGAAGACAAGGCTCGCATTGGTAGCGGCGTCATCGAAAATGGGCGCATCATCCGCGACAATGTGTTTGGTACTTTGGAAGAAGATGCCTGGCGGCGCGATTTTACTGTCAACGCGCTCTACTACAATATCGCTGACTTTTCTGTGGTGGATTACACCGGCGGAATGCCTGATATCCAAGCACGGGTACTGCGTCTGATTGGCGATCCGATTCAGCGTTACCAAGAAGACCCAGTACGCATGTTGCGGGCAGTACGCTTTGCCGCCAAACTCGATTTTACCCTCGAACCCTACACCCAAGAGCCGCTCCATTCAATGGGCTCGCTGTTAGCAGACATCCCGCCATCGCGTTTGTATGAAGAAACCCTCAAATTATTCCTGACTGGACACGGGGTTAAAAGCTTTGCAGGCTTGCGTCAGTACGGGCTGTTTCAGCACCTTTTTGGCGAAACCCATGCGCACCTAGCAGACGACAAGGTGGCGCAACGCATTCTCAAAGTGTTGCGCAACACGGACGAGCGCGTGGCTGAAGGCAAATCAGTTACCCCTGGCTTTTTATTCGCCGCCTTACTCTGGACGCCGGTGCAGCAGCATGCACAACGCCTGGAAAAAGAGGGTTTTACAGCCCAAGAAGCCCTGTTTGAAGCCAGCCATCAAGTCGGCAAACGGCAAGCGCGACAAGTCGCCATTCCACGCCATATGGCGTTGAGTATGCGAGAAATTTGGCATTTGCAACTGCGCCTAGAGCGCAACAAACGCGGCAAACGTGCGCAGCAGCTTTTGCATCATCCGCGTTTCCGTGCTGCCTATGATTTCTTACAGTTACGCGCTCAAACCAATCCTGCTCATCAAGCACTTGCCGAATGGTGGGAAAAGCTGCAAACCCTGAATGCTCAAGAACTCCAACAACTGACTGCCACTAAAAAAACCAGCCGCTCGTCTTCATCACGCAAAAAAGGGCAGGATACGAAGTCGTCAGACGAGGATACCGAACTATTTGATAAGGATAATTTTGTAGGCGATGGTTTTGATGATGAAGATTAAGCCTGTTGAGCTGCCGCAGCCGCCACGCCCTCAAACAGCAACCATGCAGACTATCCTATTGGCTTTGCGCACTTGTGAGCGCAGATTAATTAAAGTAGACCCACGCAAGTCCAGTCTCCGCCTGAGCGCCACGTTGCCAAGTTACAGTTTGCCTTCTTTTTGTCCTAAAAGGCGCATGAGTTTTTGATAATCCAAACGCAATTCAGGGTCTGTGGCTTTTAGGCTATGAATGGTTTTGCAACTGTGCATGATGGTCGTGCGATCCCGTCCACCAAAAGCATTACCAATGCTGGCAAGACTTTGTTGAGTGAGTTCTTTCGCCAGCGTAATCGCCATTTGCCGAGGACGCACTATATAACGCTGGCGGCATTTAGATTCTATGTCTTGCACAGAGATTTTGTAATATTCCGCAACGGCAGTTTGAATATCTTGAATAGTGCAACTTTTACGATGTGCTACCAATAAATCTTTTAAGGCTTGCTGAGAGAAATCCAAGGTGATTTCTTGATGTAGAAAACGGGCACTGGCAAGTAAGCGATGTAAAGCGCCTTCAAGTTCTCGCACATTGGATTCAATATGGTCTGCGATAAAATACGCCACTTCTTCGGGCAAACGCACCTCTGACAGCGCCGCTTTGCTGTGCAAGATGGCAACCCGCATATCTAATGTGGGCGGGATTACAGAGACCGTCAGCCCGCTACCTAAGCGAGATTTCAGGCGCTCTTCTAAACCATTAATGGCATTAGGCACGCGATCACAGGTCACGATCACCTGCTGGCGACCTTCAATTAACGAATTAATGGTGTGAAAAAACTCTTCTTGCGAACGTACTTTGCCTGCCAAAAATTGAATATCGTCTAGCAGTAAAATATCTACATTCCGATAATAGTCCTTGAATTCATCAATCACTTTGTTTTGTAAAGCCTTCACCATATCGGAAACAAAACGCTCCGAATGCAGATAAGCCACTTTTGCGTGCGGATGATGCTTGGTTAATTCATGCCCGACGGCTTGCATTAAATGGGTTTTACCTAAACCAACCCCACCGTAAATAAACAAGGGATTAAAAGAAGCGTCTGCTGCCGCTTGTAAAGCCGCAGCATGAGCCAGTTGATTACATTGTCCAGCAACAAAATTACTGAAGGTAAATTTGTCGTTTAAGGGGCTTTCAGTCGCAGACACCTTGAGCAAGCGCGACGCGGCAACACGCCCAGCTCCGCTATTGGTAGTGGCTGCATGGCGTAGCAAGGGCGCATGAACGTGGGTCGCTAAGCCAGAAGAGGGGGTTTTAGGCAAATTTTGCCGGCGACTGCCAACTTGCAAGCTAACCTGCGGTCCTTGTCCGCCATTCAAATTTTGCAGAATACTTTCAATTTGTACCCAAAAATGCTTTTTCACCCAATCCAAAACAAAGCGGTTAGGCGCCAGCAACAGTAATTGACCCGCATCTTCATGCGTTTGTAGAGGACGAATCCAAGTGTTGAACTCTTGAGCAGAAAGCGTTTTTTCCAATTGTTGTAAGCAGGTACTCCAAAGTGTGCTCACTGAAGCTTCTCCATTAGCGGGGTAGTATCCAAATACTGGCAGTTTTTTAAGCCTAATACAGCATCAATGCAATTTGTTAAGTGTTTGATTTTAAGTATCCTTGAGACGTTTAAGTAAGGTTTTTTGCAGTAAAAAATCTGCTGTTTATAGAAATACGCTGAAAAAGGATTTTACCTCTGCTTAACACCCCCTATTCAAGCACAGGTAAAAACTATATAAATGCTTTGATGTTATTACAACCTATTGTTTTATCGCTGTATTTTTTGTTGATGCGGATACTGCGAGGGGTTGTTGTAAGCGCACGCAAAAGGCGTCAAAAATTTTTAGGCGGGGGAGAAGTTTATACCATAGCCAGACGACAAATCTACTGTACAGCTAATTCCATCAAGTCTTTGATTTTTACATTTAAGCCTTTGTTTTAATATAAAAAAATAGAATAGTCTTAAGTCCTTGATAAGTGTTTATTTCACTAATATTTCAAGGAGATAAGACCGCAGTAAAAAATTTTTTTGGGGCTTAATCTTGCCATTTTATTGCTTAAGGCTGTAAAATTTAATGTTTAGCTAGGCTACGCAATTTTCAGGTTTGCTTGAGCGCCGTTTGCAAGCCTTAATCAAGGCATCCAGCCTGGACTTCGCAAGCAAAACACACACAGGTCATGATTTAAGATGAAAAGAACATATCAACCCAGCAAATTAATCCGTAAACGCCGTCATGGTTTCCGTGCTCGCATGAGCACTCGCGGCGGTCGTTTGGTCATCAAAGCTCGACGCGCTAAAGGGCGTGCTCGCTTAAGTGCCTGATATTACGGTATCTTCTGGCATTTCACCTGTTATTCTTCAAGAGATTTGCCAGCAAACCTTGCCTAGTTGGCAGCGTTTGCTGACGCCTGCTGATTACCAACAAGTCTTTACTGGTCAGCCCTGGAAAAGCAGTGACGCTTGCTTGACCTTGCTGGCAATCCGTAACTCCTATGGCTATGCCCGTCTGGGCTTGGTTATCATGAAAAAGCGCGTCCGGCACGCGGTACAACGTAACCGCATCAAACGTCTGATTCGAGAAAGTTTCAGACAGCATAAAAGGCAACTGGGCGGTTTTGATCTGGTGGTACTGGCTAGAGACAAAACTGCACAATACGACAATGCAGCACTCTTTGCGTCGCTGCATAAGCATTGGCGGCGCCTCTGTGCTTATAGCGCGAAGCGCCAGCCAGCTCATTCATAAGCTTTCCCCAAACTCAGGGCTTCCCGCATGGATAACCTTAGACTCATCCTGTTCATGGCTTTTGCCTTTTTATCCCTGATTCTGTACCAGCAATGGCAAGCAGATTATGGACAAAAAGCTGGTGCTACCCCCGCCTCTACCGCTGCTGAAGGCGCTCCGCCCTTAGCAGGACAGGCGGAATTGCCTGTTACCGCTCACCGCACAGATGCAAACGAATTACCAGGCAGTGGAATGCAGGCTAAGTTGCTGCAAACCGGTGGGCGCATTCAGGTAAAAACCGATGTTTTGCAAGTGGAAATTGACCGTCAAGGCGGCGATTTGCGCATTCTTGACCTCTTAGCCTATCCGGTAGATGTAGAAAAACCAGAAATCCCTGTGCGTTTCATGAATGATCAATTGCCGCACATTTTTGTGCTGCAATCAGGACTGCTCAGCCAACAGGCTGCCGCAACTCACCAAAGCCTGTATAGCAGCGCACAAAATGCCTACCTCTTAGCAGAAGACGCAGAACAACTGGACGTAGTGTTGCACTGGGAAGCACCGCCAGAAAGCCCCCAAAAACTCAGTATTGATAAAATCTACCGTTTTAAGCGAGGTAGTTATGTCGTTGATGTGGAATACAAAATAAACAATCAGAGCGATCAACTCTGGAGCGGACGCTTGTATGGGCAATTGCAACGCACACAAACGGCTGAAGACGGCCAGTCCAGCTTTATTTACACCTACATGGGCGGCGCTATTGCCAGTCCTAAAACCTCTTATAACAAAGTACCTTTTGAGGAAATCAAGACAGCAGGTGATAACGCCTATGTAGCAGCAGATAGTCAAGTCAGCGTGACAGCGCAAGAACCCTGGGCGGGTGGTTGGCTGGCAATGTTGCAACATTATTTTGTGGCTGCTTTGGTGCCCAACAAAGCAGAAACATTTCATTACTACAGCAAATACCTCAATCCCGGTCAGCGCTATGTTCTAGGACTCTATGGCACTGAAACCAACATAGAAGCAGGTAAAGAACAGGTCTTAACATTCCAGCTCTATGCAGGTCCTACAGTACAAGAAAAATTGGCAGCTTTAGCCCCTGGTTTAGAATTAACCGTAGACTATGGCTTTCTTTGGTTCATTGCCCAGCCTTTATTCTGGTTGCTGAAATTTATTCATGACGTAGTTGGCAATTGGGGATGGTCTATTATTATTCTCACTATTCTGATTAAACTCGCGTTTTTCCAATTATCTGCAACCAGCTACAAATCTATGGCGAACATGCGGCGCTTGCATCCACGCTTAACGCAATTGAAAGAGCGTTATAGCAATGATAAAAACGCTTTGAATCAAGCCATGATGGATTTATACAAAAAAGAAAAAATCAATCCGCTGGGCGGTTGCTTACCTATTCTAGTGCAGATTCCAGTGTTTATCGCGCTCTACTGGGTATTATTAGAAAGCGTAGAATTGCGCCAAGCTTCTTTTGCACTCTGGCTGCACAATTTATCCAAACCTGATCCCTACTTTGTGCTGCCCTTGATTATGGGCGCAACCATGTTCCTACAACAAAAATTGAATCCTGCGCCGTTAGACCCTATGCAAGAAAAAGTGATGATGGCTTTGCCGCTGGTCTTTACCGTCTTCTTTGCTTTCTTCCCCGCTGGTTTAGTGCTGTATTGGACGGTCAACAACATGCTTTCTATTGCACAGCAATGGTACATTACCCGCAAAATTGCAGGTGATGTTTAACCCAGTACATTCAATTTATAATGATGGGTTAAAAAGCGTTTAAAGTTTTCAACAATTTTGAACGCATCTTTTAACACATCTCTTTCCATTTTATTCAATTGCCCCGGTGTAATGTAATTATCCGGGGCTTCTGCATTATGTAACTGCTTTAAGCCAGTCTCTAAACGCAGCCAACTCAGAAACGCAAAAGCTTCGATTAAATCCACAGCAAATTGTGGATTAAATACGGCTTTTTCTTGCAAAGCTCTAATTCTAGCAATGGTATTGGTCGGCGCAAGCCGATGTTCTACTGCCAAGCAACGCACGCCATGCACAATAGGAAAAATCCCACCTTTTTTGATGTCTAACTGATTCTTGTGCCTGGTTTTTTCCAAGACAAATTGTTCAAACCAGCCCAATGGGGTTTCAAATGCCAAAGCAATTCTGGCGAAGCCGCTGAAAAAGGTTGGATTACTGTGTAAGCGTTGCGTCAAGTATTCTTTAGACTCCACTAATAAATCTGCATCTCCAGCAACTGCGGTGGCATCATAAAAAATCGCAATATTCATAATCGCTTCTTCGGTAGGTTTATCTAACCAATTGAAGAGTTGATTTTTAAATTCCGTAAGCGAGCGACACCAGTGCGGATTACTCACCATAATATTGCCAGGGCACAGCGGATAGCCGAAATCTACCAGGGCTTCAGTCAATTTTTGTGTCAGTGGTTTTAATTCTGCGTGAGAAAAACCATCGCGTAGAATGATGGCGTTATCCTGATCGGTTTTTAATAGTTGTTCCTCTCTTCCTTCACTACCCATAACGATTAAACAGGAGTTTTCTATTATTTCTCTTGGCATGACCAGGTTGTAGAGTTTGAGAAAGATTTTTTTGTTCAATTCACTGACTAATTGACTAATATAGCGAACTTTAACGCCTTTAGCAGATAAAGATTGAATGCTATGGATAATGCCTTGTGCGGCATCGCGTAATTGTTTTAAGTTTGCTGCGCGTTCAATTTGTACATCTACTAATCCCGCATGGTCAGCAAAGTAACTGAAAACATCCGCTTGCTCTAAAATGCCTTGTACTTTCTGTTCATCACAAACCACCAAATGTTTAATGGAATGCTTGGTCATAGTCAGTTTGGCATTAAACAGAAAATCTTCGGCGCTTAAACTAATGATGTCGTAACTGGTAATTTTATCTACCGGTTCATCTACCGAGAGGCGTTGTAAAACTAATTTACGCGACACATCTGCTTCGGTCATGATGCCAATACTTTCGCCTTTACGCACTAAGAGCGCATGGGATTTATAGGCTTTCATGGTTTTCACTGCTTCATAAATGGAGGTTTGTGCATCCACAAATAACGGCGGATGTACATAAGCATCGCGGATTTTTGCTACCATAAAAGCGGAGAGTTCTTTACGATGGCGTTGGGCAAACAACTCATTTAAATGGGCTGAGAGTGTTTGATAATAGAAATTGTGAAACTCTGGATAAGTTTGAATGAGTTTATTAAATTCTACTTTAGGCAGGAGATAGCACAGGAGTTCCTGTTGTGTGCTGAAGCGATTTTTATTCTGTCCTTCCAATAAAGCAATAGCGCCAAAAGTATCTTGAGCACCATAACTGGAAACCATTTCATCTTCTGCGTTAAATTCTTGCACTACGCCTTTAATCACCAAATATAAAAAATCGGGCGTTTGTTCGGGTTTCAGTAAGAGTTGACCGGCTTTGTAATAGGCAACATCCATAGTGGTCAGCACTGCTTCAAGTATGGGTTCTGGTAAACGGTTGAATGGCTGAATGCTACTAACGAAGTTTTTTTGATCAAAAGTATTCGTTGTCATTGAGTTTTCTATCCCTAAAATTTGCCCAGGTTAATTTGATCTTTAGTGTTGAAACTTTGACTCACCAAGTTGTCGTTGTATAACTGTCCACTAAGACGATAAGTAAAGGTTTTTTGTATGCCGCCCGTTAAGCCTTGTAGTTGACGCAAGAGTGTAAATACAGTGCTGCTGACTTGGGTATTAATGGTTTCAGTGGCAAACGCGGGAATGCTCATTTGTGTATTGTTGACGCCACGCGCAAAAGGTTGCTCGTTGATTTCCAGGGCAAAGGACATGCCTTTAATGATGAGCGGTTGTGGTGAGGGGTTTTGAATGCGCAGTTGTACATCATAAAATTGTTCTAGCAAAGTGGCGCTGGCGGGAATGAGGTTGCTTAAGCTCACATAGGGTTGTTCACTGATGCCAATAGAAGCGCAACCCGTCAACAGCAAATAGAAAAATATAAAAAATCGGTGCATGAGGTTTCTCCTGGCTTTGGTGATTTTTCCTAAAGGTTTTTTTAAGAAACTTACAGTTCCAAATTATCAATTAAGCGGGTTTTGCCTAACCAAGCGACTGCTAAGATAACTAAATCTATTGTTAAATCATTGGCTTGAGCGGGGGTTAAATCCACTTTGCGGCGGATTTCAATATAGTCGGGACGCCAGCCTTGCTGAGTTAATTGGTTCATACACTGCTCGGTGAGTGCAGCAAAATCTCTTTCGCCGGCTAAGACTTGCTGCTGCATGTGCTGCAAACTCTTGTATAATTGCGGGGCTGTTTGGCGTTCGGCTGGGGTTAAATAGGCATTGCGCGAACTCATGGCTAAACCGTCGCTGTCGCGGTGGGTAGGTAAACCGATGATTTCAATGGGCATTAATAGTTCTTGGGTCATGCGTTCTAGCAGTCGCCATTGTTGGTAATCTTTTTTGCCAAACACGGCTAAATCTGGCTGTATGAGGTTAAACAGCCGCGCTACTAAGCTGCTGACGCCGTTAAAATGTCCTGGACGTGCCGCGCCACAGAGCAGGTCGCTGAGTACCGGAACCTGGACTTGAGTGGTATGATCGCGTCCGTAGGGGTATAACTCTTCTGTGCTGGGTGCAAACACTAAATCTGTGCCCAGTTCTGCCAACAGTGCGCAATCTGCTTCTAGGGTGCGCGGATAGCGGTCAAAATCTTCGTTGGGCGCAAATTGCAGCGGATTGACAAAAATACTCACTAGCACGCGCTCGGCGTGCTGACGCCCATATTCCACTAAACTTAAGTGACCGGCGTGTAAATTGCCCATTGTGGGAATCAGCGCAATGCGTTGTCCAGTTGCGCGGTAGTGTGCTAGGGCGTTGCGTGCGCCGGCGCGGGTGGTTTCGATCTGCATGGGCACTTTCGGTTCCTTGTGCGAAGAAAATAGCCCGCTATTGTAACTGGATTTCGGGTATTGCGAAGCTGACTTGCTGCCTTCAGTGCATTTTGTGCCATACTCTACTTCCCCAAATAGCTTGGAGAAAGGTTTTTATTTCATGCTGGAAGATACTGCTTATATCGCCTTGGGCGTCAACCTTGATCACATTGCCACTGTACGTCAAGCGCGGGGTACGCGCTATCCTAGTCCGGTGGAGGCGGCTTTTGCGGCTGAGCAGGCGGGTGCAGATGCTATCACGCTGCATTTGCGCGAAGATCGCCGCCATATCCAAGAAGCTGATGTGGAAATGATTCAGCAAACCAAACTGACGCGCTTGAATTTGGAAATGGCGGTGACGCCCGCCATGTTAGCCTTTGCAGAAAAATTGCGTCCAGAAGACTGCTGTTTAGTACCAGAGCGGCGCGAGGAATTGACCACCGAAGGCGGGCTGGATGTCGCCGGACAAACCGCCAAAATCCAGGACGCTTGTGCGCGTTTAGCGGCGGCTGGCGTGCGCGTATCGCTGTTTATTGACGCTGATCCGTTGCAAATCGAAGCCGCGTTGCAGTGCGGTGCGCCGGTAATTGAAATGCATACCGGACAGTATGCCGATAGCACTGATGCGCCAGCGCGTCATGCCGAATTTCAGCGTATTGCTAAAGCCGCCGAATTAGCCACAGTAGCGGGTTTACAAGTGAATGCCGGACACGGGCTGAATTATCAGAATGTGCGTCCTATCGCCGCTTTAGCACAAATACGCGAATTGAACATAGGTCATGCCATAGTAGCGCGGGCGCTGTTTACTGGGCTTGGCACGGCGGTACAGGACATGAAGCGCCTCATGTTAGCGGCGCGAGTGAGTTGAGGAACATGAACATGAAAATGAATTTATTAATGATATTAGGTTTTTCTCTGCTGTCTGCTTGTACAGCGCAGCAAGCTTATGAGGGTTTGCGCTTTTCGGAGCAAAATAACTGCTTGAATTTGCCGCCCTCGCTTTACAAAGACTGCATGGCTCGCACGCAGCAGCCTTACGAAGACTACAAGCGCGACCGCGACGCTGTGATACAACCGGATGCTCAATAAGCTTATGCACAGCCCCGCACCTTTGTTGCCGCTGGCAGCGCCGCCGGCGTTGAATTTGTTCGGCTTGGATCACGCCGGAATGCAGGCGTTTTTGCTCAGTCACAATGAAAAACCTTTTCGCGCCACGCAATTGCTGAAATGGATACATCAGCAGGGTGTAACAGATTTTCATTTGATGACCAACATCAGCAAAAATCTGCGTCAGCATCTCAGCGAAGTCGCAAGCCTGACGCCGCCGCAAGAAATTACCCGCCAAATCAGTCACGACGGTACGCGCAAGTGGCTGTTGCAAGTAGATCAAGGCAACGCCATTGAAACCGTGCTGATTCCCGAAATAGACCGCAACACCCTGTGCATTTCCTCGCAAGTCGGCTGTGCGCTCGATTGCCGCTTTTGCTCTACTGCGCGACAGGGCTTTAACCGCAACCTCAGCGCCGCTGAAATTATTGCGCAGTTGTGGTTAGCCGAGCACAGTGTGCGTCTTGAGCAAGGCACGCAAGCGCAAGGCGGCGCGAGTCGCGTGATTTCCAATGTGGTGCTCATGGGTATGGGCGAACCCCTGCTGAATTTTGACAATGTGCTCACCGCGTTAAGACTTATGCTAGACGATAATGCCTATGGCTTATCGCGGCGACGTGTCACGCTGAGCACGGCAGGCGTAGTACCTGCTTTGGATAAATTGCGCGAACTGTGTCCAGTGAGCCTAGCGGTTTCTCTACACGCGCCGGATGATGCGCTGCGCGATGAGCTAGTACCGCTGAATAAAAAATATCCGCTCAAAGACTTGATTGAAGCCTGTCAGCGTTATATCGGCGATGACCAGCGGCGGCGCATTACCATTGAATATGTGTTGCTCAAAGGCGTGAATGATTCCACTCAACAAGCGCGTGCTTTGGTCAAACTGTTGCGTAAGTTGCCCGCGAAAGTGAATCTGATTCCCTTCAATCCTTTTCCGCTGTCCGGTTTTGAGCCTTCTCCGCTACGCACTATTGATGCTTTTCGGGAGATTTTGATGCAAGCGGGCATCATGACCGTAACGCGCAAAACACGCGGCGATGATATTGATGCCGCTTGCGGGCAGTTGGCGGGTAAGGTGCAGGATCGCAGTCGTCGTGAACGTCGTTTTTCTGAAGTTTCTGTTTAATGTAGCGAAGTAAGTGCTTGAACTAACGCCATTTTGCGGGCAGTTGGCGGGTAAGGTGCAGGATCGCAGTCGTCGTGAACGTCGTTTTTCTGAAGTTTCTGTTTAATAGACTTGTTGCGCCTATAAAACAAGAAAAATCAATGTCTTATAAAAAGT
>DYPD01000097.1 GCA_020720115.1 Thiomargarita sp.
GCTCTAAGCCTAAGAGTACCGTTCGAACTACAGTAGCAAGTGTGGAAAGCGGGGGGCAATCTACGAGACAGGCTTTAAAGCCTCAGGGTGGGCACGGCTTCCCCGCTATCCTCCCGATGATCAGTCGGGGATTTTGAGCTTTTGAGCGTTCAGAATCAAGACATAAGGGTGGGCTAAGCCTCTTCAAACAACCGCATCAATTTATGCGCAACCCGGTTTTTTGAGGCGGCGGCTTTCATAAACACGACCAGCGCCTCCAGTTCACCAATCGCTGCAACTGGATTGATGTTTTGCAGCAGCATGATGCGCTTGACTTCCGCACCGCAAAATTCAATCAGAAAATCATCGTCACGCGCCATGCCGATGGCTAGACCAATCAAATGCGGCGTAGCCTGATCGCCGCGTTCCAGCGAAATCTTGTTGGCGAAGCCTTGCCAGGCTTGAACCCAGCGTTCGCGCTCGGATTCGCTGATACGCCCGGTATCGGTACGGAGAAAAAGTACAATCGAATTCATGTTTTTCGACAGCAGCTCTTGCTTGACCTTGCCCATGCGCTGAATCACCTTAGTATGATGGTCAATGCAATGATCGCATTGGTAGTATTTCGCCAACCCCAGCGCAACGCACTCTTTTTGTTCCAAGGACAAATAGGTCTCCCATTTTTCGTCGCCGTCAGAACCATTAAACACGACCATGTGCATCAGATTCATCAAATCGGAAACGTGACGGGGAAAAATGCGGTCTTCAAAAATTTTACTGCTCATAGCGACAATCCTTGTGTTTAAATGCTTAGGTAGTGGTGCAATAAGAATGACAACCAAGTAAAAATCAACTCCGTCTGGAAAGAATCGGTGCAATGTTTGCGTTGTAGTAATGAACAAAATTCCCTATTGCACCCATGTGGTTTTCAACAGATTTGCTCAAGTCAACAACTTATTGAATAATAAAGTTATTTTTGAGATTAAACAACCCCGCCGCAAGGCGTATTACGGTGTCCTTAATAAAATCCAGTAGTGGTGCAATAAGAATGGTTTTGTCACGATAGAACGCGGTTTCCAAGCATAAATATCATCCTGTATGCACCACTACCGTATTCTCTTGTGCATGGATTTTTTTGCTAAAACGGGAATTGCTGGCAAATCTGTGCAGAGTTGTTCTGCTATTGGCAATTGTCCCTGCTGAAAGGCTTTTTCAGCCTGTTGAAAAATTTGAGAAATAGTGGAAGTGGGCTTCATAGTTGATTGCAGTGATGATGATGCAGCTTTTGGTAGGTTTGTTCTAAGGCACGGGTAAAACCCTCGGTATCCATTAAAGGTGAAGCTTGTAAACGTTCTCGCATACTGGCACGGAGTTGTTGTAGCTGCTGAATGTCAGCAGTTAAGGTGCGCGCTTTTTCAACAAACTCGGTGGCTTGAAAAGCGACCCACGCAGATAAACCCGCAGTGCTCAAGATGCTATACCCCATGCGACTGGCTTGTGTTTCTCCGCATAAGCTCAAGGTGGGTACGCCCATCCAGAGCGCGTTGCAAGTGGTGGTGCCGCCATTGTAGGGATAAGTATCTAGGCATACATCTACCTGATGATAAACTTGCAGGTGTTCAGCTAATACTGCATTGCCGTGCAATAAAGACAGGCGTTCGGCAGAAATGCCAGCGGCGATAAAACGCTGCGCAATCTGTTGGCAGGTTGCTGCATCATTTAATACCCTGGCTTGCATTAAGAAACGGCTCGTTGGATGCTGCTGCAATACCTGTATCCAAAGTGCAAAAATTTCTTCGCTGACTTTTTGATAAGCATTGAAGGAAGCAAAGGTGAGAAATCCATTGCGCAACGCGGGCGTGGGCATCACGGGTAAATCGCGGGCGGTTTCGGGTGGCTGATAACAATGATAAGCAAAAGGCAATCGCACCCGTTGTTCTGTGCCACAGGGTGTTTGTTCTGCTGGGCTAACGTAAATATCGGTAATGCGATAATCAATACTGCTTAAACAACTGCTGTTGGGGTAGCCTAAATAGCTCACTTGAATAGGCGCAAGCTTTTGTGCTATCAGGGGTAAAATATTGCCATCCGTGACGCCGGATAGTTCCACCAAAATATCTAATTCATCATCCACAATGCGTTGTCTAAAAGCATTGTCAGAGAATTCTCCACAATCAACCCAATGCTCAACTAGAGACTGTAAACGCTGCGTTTGTTGCATGTAAACCTGATTATAGTGGTAGCAATACACTTCAAAACGGGATCGATCATGGTGCGCCAGAATGGGCTGCATGAAATAACCCACCGGATGGTCACGAAAATCCGCGGAAACATAACCAATGCGTAGCCGTGCATGAGCATTGCGTGGCGTACTCTGTAGCGGCGACAGGGTGGCACAATACGCTTGGCAAAAGCGGTTAAAGGCTTGACAGGCTTGGTGTATTTTCTGCCAAGGTGGGGGAGAGATAAAGTTGAGCCGCCATAACACAGACCTATAGCAAGATTCATCGTCCGGCATCCAGGACAAAACCCGTTCAGCGATGGCTAAAGCGGCTGGCGCCTTTCCTAGCTTAAACAGCAGTTCACCCTGAATTTTCCAAACATGGGCAAATAGCTTTGCAGTTTTGCTTTGTGCTGCGGGTTCTTGGAGGGGCAACCTTTGCACTGCCTGTTGAGCGTAGTTTAAAGCGTCGTTGTAACGGGCTAAGCCTTGCAACGCCAGGCTTATGCGGGCATAGGTGGTTGGGTTGTTAGGATTGAGCTTTAACTCGGTCTGCCAGGCGGTCAATGCGTGCGCGTGCTCTTCAAGTGCATGATAAGCAGTGCCCAAATTATCCCAAGCATCAATAAACCCTGGTTGAAGGCTGACGGCTTTAGCAAAGCAGGCTTGGGCTTTGGCATACTCGCGCTGTTCTTTATAAACCAAGCCCAAATTGCGCTGCAATGCGGCGTCGTTGGGATTGAGTTGCAATCCCCGTTGATAGCTCTGTTCGGCGGCTGACCAGTGCTTTAGCGCCAGGAAAATATTCCCCTGGGTATTATGCAAAACGCCCCATTGTGGATTTAATTGAATGGCTTGCGCAACATAATGCAGTGCGGGTTCGTGGCGTCCGCTTTGTGTGGCGATAATCGCCAGCAAATGCAACGTGGGCACTTGCTGCGGAGCCACTTGCAAAATTTGTTGGCACAGTTGTTCGGCATCTGCAAAGCGTTGTTGGTGAAAAAGTTGTTCCGCCAATTGTTGGGCTTGTTCTAAGGTAAGATGTTGTTTGCTCATGCCACCAGTGTAGCAAATTCTGCGCGGAAAATTCCCCTGTGATTTACTGCCTGCTGCCATGTTATGCTTGGCTTTCTTCTATTGGCTGCAAAAGGTTAAAAACATGTCACCAGAGACTTCTTCACCCACCAGCGACAGCACGCATTTCGGCTTTCAGCAAGTGCCTTTGGCAGAGAAAGCCGAGCGCGTGCGCGGCGTCTTTGATTCAGTTGCAAAAAACTATGATGTAATGAACGATCTCATGTCGTTGGGCATTCATCGTTTATGGAAAGCTTGGGTGATTGCCCAGGCGGGCGTGCGAGCGGGTTGGCAGGTGCTGGATTTAGCCGGCGGCACGGGCGATCTGGCGGCGGCTTTTGCGCGACAAGTTGGAGCGCAAGGACAAGTGGTGCTGGCGGATATTAATGACAAAATGCTCTCGGTCGGGCGAGATCGCTTGCTGGATAAAGGTTTGAGTAATCGTATCCAGTTTGCTCAAGTGAACGCCGAATGTTTGCCTTTTGCCAATAACAGCTTTCATCTGATGACAATGGCGTTTGGTTTGCGCAATGTCACCGACAAGTCAGCGGCGCTCGCTTCTATGTTGCGTTGCTTAAAACCCGGCGGACGCTTGTTGGTATTGGAGTTTTCTGAGGTGCGCTTGCCGCTGTTGCGCCAGCTTTATGATCTCTATTCCTTTCAAATTTTGCCGCGTTTAGGTGAGTGGGTGGCAAAGGACGCAGACAGTTACCGCTATTTGGCAGAATCCATCCGTATGCACCCCAATCAGCCCACTTTGCAGGCGATGATGGAACAGGCAGGTTTTGAACAATGCCAGTATTACAACTTGAGCGGCGGCATAGTCGCAGTACACAGTGGATATAAATGCTAATGTTTACACTTTTTGCAGGCTTTTTAGATGTCGCTATCAACCAAGCCTTGGCGCTGTCGCCCTTAACCCGTGAGGAGCTTTCAGCATATGAAGGCAAATGCTTAGGGCTGGAAATGCAAGGCACAGGCGTCACTCTGTATGTGCATTTTTCTCAAGGCAGCGTTAGCCTATTGCAACAGCCGCGTGGCGCGGTAGATACGCTCATCAGCGGAGCGCCTTTTAGCCTGTTGCGCATGATGCTGGAGCGCAATCATCACTTCGACAGGCTCAGTGCACTGCAACTGCTCAGTAGCGGCGAAGTCAAAATGGTCGGTGATATACACTTGGCGCAGGCGATTTCTGATATTTTTTCGCACTTAAACATTGATTGGGAAGAAAAGCTGGCTCGCGCTATCGGCGATGTGCCTGCGCATTGGTTGGGCAATCGCCATCGTGCCGCTCGCGCTTGGGGAGCAGATAGCTTAAATCGCGCACAATTGAATTGCGCCGAATATTTACAAGAAGAAGCGCGTTGCTTGCCGCCGGCGTTGGAAGTGCAGGCTTTTTTGGATGAGGTGGACACATTGCGCTCAGACACCGCCCGTCTGGAGCAGCGCATTGCGCGTTTACTCAAGCCGTAGTTCTGGATCGCTAATCTCCTGATTAGCGTAGCGGCTGCAAGCCGCTTGTACTGGTCTGGAGTCTGTACTGAGCTTGTCAAGGTAACCCGCAGCACTCCCAGACTTTTTCTGCAAATATAAAAACTGATTCTAAATAGCTATGCCTATACTCGAAATTCTACATTTTCCCGATAAGCGTTTGCGCACTCAGGCAAAGCCAGTGCAAAGCCTAGACGACAACATTCGCCGCATCGTTGCTGACATGTTTGAGACCATGTACAACGCCCCTGGCATCGGGCTGGCGGCGACCCAAGTCAACATTCATCAACGCATTATCGTCATTGACGTATCTGAAGAGAAAAACCAGCCCTTATGCTTGATTAATCCAGTATTGTTGGCAACCGAAGGCGTTGAGCAAATGGAAGAAGCTTGCCTATCTGTACCTGGCGTGCATGAAACCGTAGAGCGTGCCGAGCGCGTTAAAATCCAGGCACAAAACGAAAAAGGTGAGTTGTTTACCTTAGAAACCGCTGATCTGCTGGCTGTCTGCATTCAACACGAAATGGATCATTTGGAAGGCAAGCTGTTTGTGGATTATCTCTCGCCGCTAAAACGCCAGCGCATTCGCAACAAATTGGAAAAGCAGAAACGCCCGTGACCATCAAAAAACTCATTTTTGCCGGTACACCAGACTTTGCTGTGCCCAGTTTAGCGGCACTCATCAGCGCCGGTTACAACCTCTGCGGGGTTTACACCCAACCGGATCGCCCTGCCGGACGCGGACGCCAAGTACAACCCAGCCCGGTGAAAAAACTCGCCTTAGAACAGGGCTTAGCGGTTTTTCAACCAGAAAGCCTCAAAACCCCAGAAGCACAAGCCGAACTCGCCGCCTTGCAAGCCGACATGATGATTGTCGCAGCGTATGGCTTGATTTTGCCGCCCGCCGTGCTAGACGCGCCGCGCTTAGGCTGCGTCAATGTTCACGCCTCCTTGCTACCGCGCTGGCGGGGGGCTGCGCCGATTCACCGCGCTTTGCTGGCGGGCGACAGTCACACCGGCATCAGCATCATGCAAATGGATGTCGGCTTAGACACAGGCGCAGTGCTGCTCACCGCCGAACTACCCATTTTGCCCGATGACAGCGGACAAAGCCTGCATGACCGCTTGGCAACGCTGGGCGCAGACACCCTGTTAAAAGCTTTATCCAAGTGGCAGCAGCTCACACCGCAAGCGCAAGACGCGAGCCTCGCCACTTACGCGCACAAGCTGGACAAAGCCGAGGCGCACTTGGATTGGACGCAGCCCGCCGCCGTGCTGGAGCGCCAAGTACGGGCTTTCAATCCTTATCCGGTTGCGCACACCGAATTGCTCGGCGTGCCCTTGCGCATCTGGCAAGCCGAGGCGCTGGCAGAACCCAGCGAACAGCCGCCCGGCACTTTGGTGCGCGGTAACAAACAAGGGCTGGAAATCGCCACCGGAGAGGGATTGTTGCGCCTGTTACAAGTGCAGCAAGCCGGCAAAAAAATCCTATCCGTGGCAGATTTTCTCAACGCACAACCCGCCTTTAAGCGTTAAAACACGCGCTAAAAAATGGTGAAGAACCGCTCATGAATAACAAACAACTGATTTTAATTCGCCACGCCAAATCCAGTTGGAATCAGCCCAACTTAAGCGACTTTGATCGCCCGCTAAACGAACGCGGCGAACGCGACGCCCCCGTCATGGGCAAACGCTTACTAGAACGCGGCATACGCCCAAATGCGCTGGTGTCCAGCCCCGCCAAGCGAGCCTTCAGCACCGCTTGCGTGATAGCCGAGGCGCTGGGATTTCCACCTCAACAGATTCGCACCGAGCCGCGCATTTACGAAGCGACCGTCGGCACTTTATTGGCAATTATTCAAGCCTTAGAAAACCGCCATCAGCAAGTTCTCTTGTTTGGACACAATCCCAGCATGAGCGAATTAAGCCGCTATCTCAGCGGAGAATCACTTGAAGAACTCCCCACCTGCGGCGTTTTTGCGCTGCAATTTACCTTAAAAATTGGGCAGATATTCAACCTAACAGCGGGCAGCGCTGGTTTTATGATTATCCTTAAGAATATTGCCAAGCTGTAAATAGCGGGTTGCTTAAAGAACAGCCATTTCATGTGGCTTATTCGCTGTGGCATTCGTTTTATAGAAAACAACTGAAAGAATTTGGTGTCAATCGCCCACTTAACATGAAATTAAACCCCCAACAACTGGCAACGCACCTGAAAAAAGAGGGTTTTGCACCTGTCTATTTCATTACCGGAGACGAGCCGCTACTGGCACTGGAGTGCGGCGATTTGCTGCGAGCACAGGCGCGGGCGCAGGGCTTTAGTGAACGCACTGTGCTGAGTGTTGAGGCGCACTTTGATTGGAGCGATTTGCACCAGGCGGCGGGCAATTTGTCACTGTTTGCTACGCGGCGTTTGCTGGAATTGCGGCTGGGCGACAAGGAAGTGGGCAAAATCGGTGGTCAAGCGCTGATGCAGTATGCGCAACGCCCGCCGCCGGATACCTTGTTGCTGATCAGTGCTGAACGCCAATCTGCGGCGACGCAGAAAACCAAGTGGTTTGAGGCACTGGATGCAGTGGGTGTGATTGTGCAGATTTATCCAGTCGAGGCGGCGCAATTGCCAGCCTGGATTGCCGGGCGTTTGCAAGCGCAGAAAATCCATGCTAGCGCCGAAGCCATCGCTTTGATTGCTGAGCGTTCTGAGGGACATTTGCTGGCGGCGGCGCAAGAGATTGAAAAACTTAAATTACTTTATCCTGATACCGCGTTGGAAGTGGAGCATGTGCTGGAAGCTGTTAGCGATAGCGCCCGTTTTGAGGTGTTTGGTTGGCTTGATACGGTGCTGAGCGGCGATGTGGCGCGGCTGGTGCGCCAGCTTAATCGCTTGCGTGCTGAAGGGGTGGAAGTGGTGCTGATTGCCAGCTTGCTGGCGCGAGAAATCCATACGCTGTATCACCTGCAACAAGCCAAGCAACGCGGACAATCGCTGGAGAAGCTGTTTTTTCAGTATCGGGTATGGAAAAATCGCCAGGGATTGGTGAAAAAAGCCCTGCAACGGCATTCCGAAACCAGCCTGTTGCGCTTGTTGCGCGATGTGGTGGAGTTGGAGAAGCGGGTGAAAGGCGCAGCCCCTGGCGATGCGTGGGAAACCAGCTTGCAACTGGGGCTGAAAATCGCCGGTATTAAGGTTTTAGCCTAAGAGTCTATACGAATACGGGGAATCGCAGCGAAAAGTTGCCATTTTGAGGCAGTTTTTTTGGTTTTTTGAGGCGAATAGCCAGCTATTTAACGAAAAAAAGCGGAAAAAATGACCAAAAGGGCGGCTTTGCAGCCGATTATCCCGTGTTCGTATAGACTCTAAACCAAAGCCTCATAAAACGCGCTTGAGTGCTTCAATGCACAGTGCGTTTTCTTGTTCTTTACCGATGCTGATGCGCAGATGGGAGGGCAAGCCGTAATTGGCGACCGGACGCACGATCACGCCTTCGCGCAACAAACTTTCGTACACTTCCACGCCGGATTGCTCGGTGTCTACGCACAAAAAATTCCCCACCGAAGGCAGGTAGTTTAAGCCCATTTGCTTGAAAGCATTGATAAATTGCTGCATTCCGGCTTGGTTTAAGGCAACCCCTTGCGCCAAGTGTGCGCTGTCTTGCAGGGCGGTTTCGGCAGCCAGTAGCGCCAAGCTGTTGACGTTGAAGGGCTGACGCACGCGGTTGAGCAGGTCGGCAACGTCAGGGTGCGAGAGACTGTAGCCGACGCGCAGACCGGCTAAACCGTAGGCTTTGGAAAAGGTGCGGGTGATGATGAGGTTGGGGTATTGTGCCAACCAGGGAAGGCTGTTGGGGTAATCGGGTTCTTGTACATATTCGACGTAGGCTTCGTCGAGCACTACCAGCACCTTGTCAGGCACTTGGGCGAGAAAGGCTTTTAGGCTATCGCTGTCGAGCCAGGTGCCGGTGGGATTGTTGGGGTTGGCGATGAAAATCACGCGGGTCTTTTCATTCAGCAAAGCTAACATGGCGTGCAGGTCGTGCCCCCAGTTTTTTGCTGGCGCTATTTGCATTTGGGCGCCAACCGCTTGGGCTGCCAGCAGGTAAATGGCGAACGCATGTTGCGCAAACATAATGGCTAGGTCTGGTGTGACAAAAGCGCGGGCGATCAGTTCTAAGAGATCGTTAGAGCCGTTGCCCAGCGTAATTTGCGCGCTGTTCACACCTAGATGCTGGCTCAGTGCTTGTTTTAGGCGAAAACCGCCGCCGTCTGGGTAGCGGGCGATACCGTCTGGCGTGCAGGCGTTTTGCAGCGCCGCCAAGACGTTTGGGCTGGGACCCAGCGGGTTTTCGTTGGAGGCGAGTTTGATGGCGTTTTTGATGCCGTAGTCGCGTTCTAATTCGTCAAGAGGTTTGCCAGGTTGGTAGGGTTTTAAGCCTTGTACGCCCAAAGTGGCAAGCGCAAAGAAATCGCACATGGTGTGAGGTCTCGGTTTAGAGGTCAAAAAGTGCTCAGTAAACTTTAGTGAGCTGATAACCTTGGCGGCGTAATAGCCTAATCAAACCTTGGCTATCGGCTAAATGTAACGCGCCGATGGCGATAAAGGCGTTGCCTGCCAAGAGGTGTTGCTGCATCCGTTCTTGCATCAGATGATTGCGATCTTCCAGTAGACGCTTCCATAGGGTTTGCGTCAAGGCTTCCTCTTGTGGATTTTCGCTGTGCATGAGCGAGGCACTGAGTTGTTGAATCCCGCCGAGATCGCGTGCCAGATAAAGCTGGTGCATTTGCGCTAAATAAGCCGGCATTTTGTCCAATTCTGCCAGTGTGGCTTGCAGCATAATCAGTTGTTCATCCAGAGAAAACTTTTCAAATACGGATAATTGTTCGTCTAAGCTTTCCAAGCCGTACACGGGCATTCCTCTGGCTTGCGCTCGTTTCTCCAAAGATAAATCCAGATAATCGCCGCTTTCATTGTTAGGAAAGCTTAAAATCGTCATAGCAACCCAGGGTTTTAAGCGCATTGCCATCGTAATCAGCACGCCATGTTCGCTAAGTGCGAGGAAGAGGCGTTGAAAAGCTTCTTTACCCAAGAGTACGGCAAGATTTTGCTCGTTGGGAAGATACAGTTTTTCCAGCAAAACCGACTTGTCAATGTCGCTTAGGCGGGCTTCTAGGATCAAACAATTGCTGCTCTCTAAGGCTTGGCGCACCGGCGGCGGTAAATCTAACACTCTGGGATCGCTGGAATGAATAGTGCCAAACAAGTAGCTAGGCGGCAGTGAGTCTTTGGTGATTTTCCACAACAAGCCTTCGGCGGGCGATGCAGAGGCTTCAGATTCGGCAAGTGGTGGGGCTTGCGTTTGGGCGGCTACGGGTAACAGGCTTAACAGCAGCCAACAGCTTATTAGAATGCGCGATAGCATGAGGCGGGATTCTCCTGAATAAACGACTGTGAATAAGTGGTTACTCGGTTTCGGCACGTTGTAGCGCACGGGGGCGGAAAATGTCTACTCGTGCTGGGGGGAAATTTTGCCAGACAATGGTGGAGGCGGTGCGAATAAAAAATTTATCTTGGTATTCACAGGCTTTGCCGCGTAAATCATAGGTAAATTGCACCATCAAGCCGGAATGACCAAGAATTTCGCCCACCTGCCGCAAAATAGTGCGCACCAGTGGCGTGGGCAAGGAGCGCAAAGGTAAGCTGGAAACCACTGCGCTGATTTTTTTTGCTTGCCCACCTAATAGGGTTTTTAGCTGAGCGGCGTCGCCTTCAATAATGCGTAGCTGCGGAAAACGCTGGCGCAAATACTCAGCCATTGCTTTGGAGCGTTCGACGACGATCAGGCGCTCTGGGGCGATGCCTTGCTTGAGCAACGCCTCGGTGATGCTACCCGTGCCTGCGCCCAGTTCCAGCACAAAACCACTGGCATCTTGCCCCATCAAGGGCTGCGCCATTGCGTGTCCGAGCTTGCTAGAACTCGGACAAGCCGCGCCTATGGCACGCGGATTGGTGAAAATCTCGCGGGCAAACAGGGTTAAAGAAGAAGGTGGAGAGGCAGGTTTTAAGTCAGGGCTGGTTTTTTGCAGGCGCGCTTTGAGCCAGTGCGTGCGTTTGGCGGGATTTAATAACAAGGAAGCTTCTGTGGGCGGCGTGGGCTTCATGATATTGCGCAAGGATTGGCGCATCCGCACCCAGGAATTATGTAAGGTTTTTCTCATAGTTATGGTTCTCCTTATGTTTAAGAAAAAACGGGCAATGGGATAAAAAGCTGCCGGTGTTCGGGAAATAGCCAGCGCCAAGGCTGGCGGATTATGGGCGCCTATTGCATGGATTTAAACGCAGAAGAACGCGAACCCTTGGGTTTCGCGTTCTGTCTTACCTGCTTACGTTATTCATGACTGCTATAAACTGCACAGTACTGCATTTTCAGTGATAAACTGGATGGCGGAAGGGAATATGCCAAAGCATCATTAAGCTGTTTACCACAAAGGACTATTACTTAAAATTCCAGGCATTTTACGCTATGAACTTACTTAATAAAAACGCATTTTACGCGCTTCTGCCGCTGTTAGCATTAGCCTCGCTAACAACTACACAGCTACAGGCAGCACCAAGTGCTGAAAAAACCACTGTGTCGGCGGTAGAGCATGTGTGTCAAGGTGCGCTTTCTGCCAACTCGCCTTGGCTAGATCGCACGCACGACTATTTATCTGCCAACGTATGTCAAGCAGCGGTGTGGTTTGATCGCTTTTTCAGTGATGCGCGTGATGAAGAAGAAAATGCAGATCGCTTTATTCGCTTGGTCAATGAGCTGGAATGGGATGAATTAAATGGCATGGATTTGAATTTGCGTGTTCGGGCGCGAATTGAATTGCCGCGATTTAAACGCTTTGGGCAATCCATGAGTTTGATTTTAACTGGCGAAAACAACAACGACGCCAATATGGTGTTTCCGCAAGATGAAGCCATTATTGAGAGCAATCCTAGCGTTACAGGTAATACGCAAAGTAAGCGTTCACTGGGCTTGTTGTGGGATGTCAAGCGCGATCCTCAATCTGCCTTTTCGATTGGTTCAAGCATCCGCTTGCGCTCTCAGCTTAAACCCTTGTTTGATGTGCGTTATCGCTACACCTACGAGGTTGATGAACAAAATCTCATACGCGCCACACAAAATCTGTTTTGGGAAAGCGACGAGGGCTTTGGCGAGCGCACGCGCTTGGATTACGAGGTGCTTTTGCAGCCTAAAACCCTGTTGCGTTGGAGTGCTTCAGGTATGTATTCACAAAAAAGCGATGGGTATGAATGGGGCATAGGCGCTTCTATTTTCCGCAATCTTTCGCGTAAGCAATCGGTTTCTTTCGATTGGACTATCACCGGCGACACTCAGCCAAAATCAGAAGTCAATGAATATCGCTTTGGCATTCGCTACCGCCAAAATTTCTACCGTCCCTGGTTATTTTTTGAAATAGAACCAGAAGCCTTTTTACCGCTAGAAGACGATTACGCGCTCAACTGGGGCATTGCCTTGCGTTTAGAAGTGCAACTAGGGCGTAAGCGCGATCCAGAACAGGATAGTGCAGCCTTTTAAGCGCGACATGGTTTAGAATACCGCCGCATCTCCTTATGCTGTGTCCCGATGCGCAGCAGCTAAAATGCGGCTGAGTGTCTAGTAGGGTACTCAGCTTGTATTGCCCCACTAAAAAACAGCTTAATCCATGAGGAAGCATTGTGAATCAGGCTCGCCGTCAAACACGTCGCCAAGACACCACACAGCACCGCGTTATTAGCGCAGGCTTGCGGGAAATCGTGTTCATTTTCTTTTGTTTTGCGTCTTTATATTTGTTTGTCTCCCTCGCCACCTATGATCCCCTTGATCCTGGCTTTTCCCACAGCCCTGCTGCACACACTACGGTTGATCAAATACTCAATCAAGGTGGATTGGCTGGCGCCTTGTTTTCCGACATTTTTTTCAAATGGTTTGGCTATTTTGCCTACCTATTTGCCTATATGGTTGGTTACTTTGGTTGGCTGATTTACCAAGGGCGGCATCATGATTTGCTAAACGAACCTAAGCATTTGATTTTACCCACAGTAGGGTTTGTGCTGACCTTAACTGCGGGTTGCGGTCTGGCAATTGTGCATTTCGCCGCAGAAAGTACCTTGCTGCCCAGTCATGCGGGCGGCGATCTCGGTACTTGGATTGGACACGGCTTGCAAAACATGCTGAGCGCCTTGGGCGCCACTTTGCTGTTATTAGTCTTGTTTTTTACTGGCGTCACTCTGCTCACGGGCTTATCTTGGCTCAAACTGATGGATCGTTTAGGCGAAACAACCCTTTATTACACGCCGATTTTTGCCCGCTATGTGCGTTATACACTCAGCCCTTGGTTAATCCGCAAAAGCCGTCAGTTGTGGCAGTGGTCGCTGCTCAAAGTTCAACAATTAAAACACTTCTATCAGGTGCAGCAGCAAAACAAACGCAACCGACAAGCCGCACAGGAAGCCGCTGTTGAACTACCAGAGCAGGTTAAGCTGGCGCTGGAAGATGCGCCCCCAACAAAAGCAAAACCTGCATCAGAACCGCCCACGCCTTGGATTGCCGAAAAAAAACCGCTAGAAGCCACTGCTGAGGCGACCACCTCGGCAAGCGTGGAAACGCATAACGGATTGCCCGCGTTAAGCCTCCTCGCCGCGCCAGTAGAGGCACAAGACTTTGACTTTCAACAGGCTGCCAAGAGTCTGCAAGCGCAGATCGAAACTGAGTTGCAAACCTTGGGCGAAACCGATGCCCGCATTATTGCTTTGCATCCGGGTCCTGTTGTGATCCGCGTGGAAATTCATCCTGGCAAAGAACAACTGAGTTATGTGGTGCGACTGGCAGATAATCTGCTGGAGCGTTTGGCGATCAAAGGCGCTCGTGCGACTGAAAGCAACGCCGAATTGCTGATATTGGAAGTACCGAACGCTCATCGGCAGCCAATCGCTTTGCGCGAACTCTTGCAAACCCAAGCCTACAGCGACAGCCGCTCGCCGCTGACTTTGGCGCTGGGCAAAGACCTTAATGGTTATCCGGTCATCATTGATCTGGCGCGTATGCCGCATTTGCTGTTAAGCGGGCAACAGCTTGAAGAAATCAATCGCGCCCTGCATGTGTTTCTTCTGAGCTTGCTGTACAAAGCCACGCCACAGCAACTGCGCTTGATTTTATTGGATTCGCGCAGCAAATGCTTAAGCCTTTACCGTGAACTCTGGCATTTACTTACCCCAGTCGTCACGCATCCTGAAGCGGTGCTAGACAGTTTTGCCTGGTGTGTTGGCGAAATGGAGCGCCGTTATCGCCTAATGGCGAGTTTAGGGGTGCGCAACATGGATGGCTACAACAAACGCATTGAAGAGTTACAAGCGCAACACAACGCCAACGACGCAACGCCAGTAGCAGAAAAGCTCCCCTATGTCTTAGTAGTGATGCACGAAATCGCTGAACTGAGCACGCTTGAACAGGGGCGGGACATTGAAGAACTCATTACCCGCTTGGCACAAAAATCCCGTGCAGCAGGTATTCACATGATGCTGGCAAGCAGTCAACCAACAGTTAATGTCATCACTGGACTGATGAAAACCAATTTCCCCACCCGCATTGCCTTCCAAGTACAAAGCAAAACCGAATCGCGCCATATTTTGGGACAAAGCGGCGCGGAATATTTGCTGGGCAAGGGTGACATGCTGTATTTAACCCCTGGCACTGGGATTCCAACACGGGTACATGGTGCGCAAGTGGAGGCTCAAGAAGTCAATAAAGTTGTGCAGCAATTAAGAGAATATGGCAAACCCAAGTATGTGGATTTAAGCAGCGACAGTTAAATTCATTGCGCTCCGTTAATGGGCTTTGAGTGGTAATTTTTCGTTTCCTAAGCCTGTTGATGGGGGCGTTTCTAGCTTAGCGATATTTGAGCTTGCCCGCGCTGCCTCTGACTTCGACAAATTCCAAGATGCTTTCATCCTGCAACAATATCGTTCCTTTGATAAATCCCTGCTCGGCATTGTAGAATTTTTTGTGTGAGGAATACGATACCGTGTACGGAAAATCACGGATTGCGGTTTCCAGTTCAGCAAAATACGCCTCAAGCATGGGTTAATTCACTCAAACGCGCTTCATTGCCGCGCAACAGTTCATACGCACCCGCCCATAGCATGAAGTCCTCGCGGTCACCTAATTCTCCCGCCTGAAAACGGTTATAAAATTGTGCTGTAGGAATTTGGTACTGTTTTTCAAACGCCTGCAAATCCAGACGCAAGCCGAGTACGGTTCTTTTTAATTCCGCCGTTTGATAGGCGATCACTTGGCGGGCAAAATGCTCATCATCGCCGTATAACGCCAGCACTCTTTTCAAGCGCGTTTCAGTGACGGGTTGTAGGGTGAGGTTTAGCATGTCTTTTATTTCCTCTCAGGTTTTCCATTGAAATATCCAGTAGACATTATCGGAAAATATCGTTCTTTATACATCGCTCAATCAAAAAAGGAGTT
>DYPD01000098.1 GCA_020720115.1 Thiomargarita sp.
TGTGGAACTTTTATTTGTCTAACTAATTGATTTTTAAGCGCAACAAGTCTAATAATCAGAACCCGTAAGGCGGATAAGGCGCGTCTGTTTGCGCCGTCATCCGCCATCTCGGAGCTTCCGAATGTCGCATACTTCGACAAGGCTCAGCACAAGTGACGCTATCGCGTATGCGACCTGCGCGGGCATAACTACATTAGACTTGTTGCGCCTATAAAACAAGAAAAATCAATGTCTTATAAAAAGTGCTTTGGCTTGATGACTATGAAAAATCAATGGCTTAGCTGAAATCTGAAAAATTTGGAGTCAGTTATATTCTCGAACTCCGCATTTTTACTGGATTTATGTCGCAACAAGTCTATTTATGGTGGGCAAAACAAAAAGACGTTTTGCCCACCCTACCGGACTGAACCCAATTATTTGCGTAGCTATATTGCCAACAGGTTTCCTGGCAACCGCTTGTTGCAAGTGATTAAAATTGAACCCACCAAGAAGAACACGCCCGTGCAGTTGGTGGAAGAAGCCATCGAAAAGCAAAAAGAACAACAGAAAGCGGGCGCGACAGAGGATATTTTTTGGCTGGTATATGACCGTGAAAGCAAACAGAAATATATTGATGACTTGCACACTAAAGCAAGACAGAAAGCGGACGCAAAACATATTCAAATTGCGCTTTCAAATGTATGTTTTGAAGTATGGCTTCTCTTACACTTTCAGGAAACTGTGCCGCCGTATTCTAATTACGATGATTTAAGAAAAAACAGTCCATTGCGCCAATATTGTCGTGAGCATGAACTGAGCGATTATGATAAGGGTAGCAAAAAACTATTCAAGATTGTTTCTGCACAGATTGGAACTGCCAGAACACGCGCTAAACAATTAAATGCACAGACTCAAAACAGCGCGGATGCTGCTGCCAAGCAACCCCATCAATGGAATCCTTATACGGATATGTACAAATTGCTTGATGCGATTGATACATTTGGTGATGAATTTAACAAATGCACAAGGCTTGATAGTAAACCAACGAATACCCGCATGAAATCATGAGCGAAAACACCCTCCCGCCTGATGTTGGCGCACAGATGTTTGCTAACCGTTTGCGCAAAAATCTCAAACATTTGAGCCGCTGGGCGCGGCGCGAGGGTGTGCATTGTTATCGCTTATCGTAGATATTTTTGGACTTATCAATTAAGGTAGTTCATAACCGGCGGAGAGGATTTCGGCTTTGATTGCTTTTAGCAACGCAGGGTTGGCTAAATCAAATTCTACTTTTTTGCCGGCTAAATCTACTTGCACCTTGCCGCCGCCGGCGTTTTCTACGGCGCGTTTGACATTGGCGGCGCAGTGCATACAGGTCATACCTTCTACTGACAAACTCACTCGATTTTCACTCATTTTTGCTTGCTCCTGTGAGGATTTTTGCCCCCAATATTGGGTGGCGTAGTACCAACTCAGCATTCCGATGAGCACTGCCGAGCCGCTGAGTTTTAGCCAGGCAGGTAACAGTGTGTGTTGATGGGTGAGGAGGATGTCGGCTGATCCGTATTGGCTGATGACCAGATCGAGCGCAAAACCGAGTGCGAGGCTGACACCAGCGATGCTGGCGAGGTAGATGAGGGTGGCTTGCCGACCGAGCATTTTCCAGACGGTGGCGAGGCTCATGGCGTTGGTCGCTGGTCCGGTGAGCAGGAAAACCAGCGCCGCGCCTGGGGATAAGCCTTTGAGTATGAGGGCTGCGGCTATGGGGGTGGAGGCGGAGGCACAGACGTATAGGGGGATGCCGATGATGAGCATGAGGAGCATGGAGGTGAGCTGTCCGCCTGGGACGCTAGAAAAAAAGCTGTTGGGAATCAAGGCGCTGATGAGTCCGGCGAGGAGGATGCCGAGCAGTAGTGAGCTGGCAATAGGTCCTAGCAGTTCGTATTCGATGTAGTGCGGTAGGCTACGCAGCCGTGCTGCCAGGGTTTCGTTGTCGGCGTTACGCGGGGTGTCGGGGCTGTCGGCGGCGGCGTTGCGTCCTAAGAGGTTGACTAGAATGCCGGCGAGTAATGCGGTGAGCAACGCGGCGATGATGCGAAAGGTGCCGAATACCCAGCCGAGCAGTGAGTAGGTGATCATGAAGCTGTCGGCGCCGACCTGTGGTGTGGCGATGAGGAATGCTGCGGTAGCGCCTTTTGACGCGCCGCTACGCCGCAAGGAGGCGGCAACGGGCACTACGCCACAAGAGCAGATGGGTAGCGGGATGCCAAAGAGGGTGGCTTTGAACACTGAAGCGAACGAGTCTTGCCCGAAGTGGCGGCGGATGATGGATTCTGGAAAGAACAGGTGCAGTAATGCGGCGATACCAAAGCCGAGTAGCAGGTAGATGGCTACTTCGTTGAAAAAAAAGACGGTTTCTTTGCATACTAAAATGAGCCAGTCCATTGCATTAAATTCCTTTTGAAATATGTGCTTAAACAGCGAGCAGACGTGTGTGTTGTAAACAGGGAAAGCGTTCGCGCAGCTCGCGTTGCTGGACAAAGTCTAAGTCAGCACACACCAGACCGCTACCTTGCGGCAAACGCTGCAAAACTTGTCCCCAGGCATCGCAGATGAGGCTGTCGCCGTAGGTGTTACGCCCGTTGGCGTGAATGCCGCCTTGGTTGGCGGCAATACAAAAGCTTAAATTTTCTACCGCTCTGGTGCGTAACAGCAGTTCCCAATGTGCCGCGCCTGTGACGGCGGTGAAAGCGGCGGGCAGGGCGAAAAAATCCATTCCCTGTTGCATCAAATGGCGAAATAGTTCAGGAAAACGCACATCATAGCAAATGGCTAAACCGAGCTTGCCCCAAGGGGTGTCGAGCACCACCGGCTGATTGCCCGCCGCAAAAATATTGGATTCTCGATAAGCTTCGCCCGCCGCCACTTGCACGTCAAACAAATGAATTTTGTCATAACGCGCCACCTGTTGTCCTTGGGCATTGAACACCAGACAGGCGGAGCGCACTGTATCGGGCGTTTGCGTGCGCAAGGGCAGCGTGCCACCCACTAACCAGAGTTGGTGCTTGGCGGCTTGTTGCGCGAGAAAATCCTGTATTATCCCTTGCCCTGGCGTTTCGCTGATAGGCAGTTGGGCGGCGTCTTGCCGTCCCATGCAAGCAAAGTTTTCTGGCAGCACGACAAGCTGCGCTCCAGCGTGCGCTGCTTGTGCCAGTAATAATTCAGCGGTATGCAAATTGGGTTTCACTTCCATGCCTGATACCATTTGTACTGCGGCAACGCGCAACATCAGTTTTTCCTTATAGTAGAATGTGGGTTTAAGCGTAAAAATGTATGCAAGTCTGCGCTAAATAGCCCCAACAAAGGCGCATAACGCATTGTTTTGCATTCATATTTAACTTTTCGGCGACGCTATTATCTTTCCATCTGTGTGGCGTCTTAGATATTTACGAGGAATCCTAATGAGTTATGAACCTAACGATGAGTTACAAACCCAAGAAACCAACCTTGCCCCTTGGGAAAAGGCTTTTAGCAGTATTTTATAGTAGGATTACTCAATAATTATATTTTTATAATTATTAAGCATATGATTTTATATATCTTTTATTTTAAATATTCAGTAATCCGACTATAACGCCGCTGGAAGAATTTATTCATAAAGAAACATCCAGCGGTATCCTATTGATGTTTTTTACTATTATTGCGCTGGTCGTGGCAAATACGCCCTGGCATCAGGCTTATCATGAATTTTTCCAAACTGAAATAGGTATTCAAGTAGGGACTTTTTCCTTGCGCTACAACCTACACCACTGGATTAATGAAGGTTTAATGACCTTATTTTTTTTCGTGGTGGGTTTGGAAATCAAACGAGAAATCCTCGTCGGCGAATTGGCGCGACTGGAACACGCAATCTTACCCATTATCGCAGCACTGGGCGGCATGATAGTACCTGCTTTGGTCTATCTAGCCATCAACCAAGAGGGCGCAGGTACGCAGGGTTGGGGCATTCCAATGGCAACTGACATCGCCTTTGCTGTGGGGGTATTGGTGCTGTTGGGCACGCGCATTCCGCGTTCGGTCGTGATGTTTTTACTGGCACTGGCGATTGTAGACGATTTAGGCGCAGTGATAGTGATTGCGGTGTTTTACACCCATCAACTGAACTGGACGGCGCTGGGCTTAGTTGGGCTATTTTTTTTCTTACTGTATGCACTCAACCGTGCTGGCGTCCGCCACTCACTGCCGTATTTTTTGTTCGGCATTTTGCTATGGATAGCAATGCTCAAATCTGGCGTACACGCTACGTTGGCAGGCGTGTTGACTGCGCTGGTTATCCCCACGCGCTCGCGCATTGATAGCCAAAGATTCCGCCAGCATGTGCTGAATTTGTTAGATAAATTCAAGCAATGCAACACGCAAGAAACAGATTTAATACGCAATGAATGCCAGTCGCATCTGGTACAAAACCTGGAAAAAGGCGTAGAAGCCGTCGTACCGCCGCTACAACGCTTGGAACACAGCTTTCACTTACCCGTCGCATTTATAGTTATCCCCTTGTTTGCACTGGCAAATGCCGATGTACCCATTCATGTAGCACAACTGGGCGGGACTCTCACCAATCCCATTACCCTGGGCGTGATTTTAGGGTTAGTGGTGGGTAAATGCGTCGGTATTGCGGGTATTAGCTTACTGACAATCAAGCTTGGCATTGCGCGTTTACCCAAGGGCGCTACGCCTTTTCACATCATTGGCGTGGGTTTACTCGGCGGCATTGGTTTTACCATGTCCATTTTCATTGCCGAATTAGGTTTTCAAGATCACCCAGAGTCTTTGATCATGGCAAAAACCGGCGTGCTATTTGCCTCGCTCATCGCTGGCGTATTGGGCTACCTGTGGCTATTTTTCCTAACCCGAAAACAACCTAAGTGAGATTATGGCGCTTACTGTAGCTGCGCTCATCGCTGGCGTATTGGGCTACCTGTGGCTGTTTTTCTTAACCCGAAAACAACCTAAGTGAGATTATGGCGCTTACTAGACTTGTTGCGGTATAAAACCCAGTAAAAATGCGGGGTTTGGAAACATGACTCCCTCCCAATTTTTCAGATTTTAGTCAATTTCAGCTAACCCATTGATTTTCCGTAGTTGTTAAATCAAGGTGTTTTTTGTAACTTATTGATTTCATAGCCGCAACAAGTCTACTGTAGCTGCGCTCATCGCTGGCGTATTGGGCTACCTGTGGCTGTTTTTCTTAACCCGAAAACAACCTAGGTGAGATTATGGCGCTTACTGTAGCTGCGCTCATCGCTGGCGTATTGGGCTACCTGTGGCTGTTTTTCTTAACCCGAAAACAACCTAGGTGAGATTATGGCGCTTACTGTAGCTGCGCTCATCGCTGGCGTATTGGGCCACCTGTGGCTGTTTTTCTTAACCCGAAAACAGCATAAGCGCATCAAGGCGCTTGTCGTAGCTGCTCCATGATTCGACTCACATAAGCTTGGGTTTCCGGGATTTGCGGAACCCTGCCCAAACGCGCAACGCGGGTCGGTCCCGCGTTGTACGCCGCCAACGCCAACTGCACCGAGTTAAACCGGCGCAGTTGCGCACTCAAATAACGCGCACCGCAATCCAGGTTTCTATCAGGATTAAAACGCTCCAGATAGTTCAGATTGCAAAAATGCCAAGCAGTTTCCGGCATCAGTTGCGCCAAACCCATCGCCCCAGCCGAGGAAACCGCCCAAGGATTCCAGTTGCTTTCCTGCGTAATCAGCGCCCGAAACAAATGCTTATCGAGTTGATATTTAGCCGCCTTTTCATCTGCCAACAAAACCAAACGAGTTTTTTGCAAAGCAATGTAATGCTGCCCTAAAGCGAGAGCCGCATAAGCAAACACCAACAAAGTGCTGTAATGTGTAATCCAGCGCCACCACCAAGGGCGAGTTTGTCTGCGTCCCAACATAATCGCATCCCTTGGCGCATTCACTTTAGCTAAAATGTGAAGGCAAGGCTTCTAAATGAGGTTGTTGAATAAAATTGAAACGACGGATTTCCCAACCATATTCATTGGCGGCTTTTAAGCATATCTGGGTTAAATTTAACTTAATCACATTGTATTTTGCCGCTGCTTCAGCACTCACTTGTACCATGACCCAAAGCCCTAACGAGGTATTCGTCATTTCTGCAAACTTCACCCAAGGCAGCAGCAATAGATCACCAAACGGCAATTGTTTAAACTCTTGCTCAAGAAAAGCCACCATTTGAGCCGTAATTTCATCTACCACTTTCAAACGATGATCATACGCAATATACAGATTAGCACTGACCCAAAAAGGCGTATCTGATAAATTAATAATTTTCTGTCTCAAAAATTCCTCAGCCGGCATAGTTTCTTCCATACTCAGGTGCCCCAATTTAATTCTCTGCGGGGTTTGCGTAATCACTTTGCGCCAGTCTTTTTGATTAAGCAAAATGTAATCTCCTTCTTTACAAGGAAACCAGCTTTCGCCTTCCCCGGATTTACGCGAACGCAAATCAATCAAATCTTTAATAGGTAGACGTACAGTTCCACCCGTCAGCAATGGATTATGCAAATAGCTATAGATGCCAATAGATTCAACCCGCCAAGCAATATTGTTATGGATAACCCGCTCGCCTTGACGTACCGTACCATAACCCAACAACAATTTAATTTGTTCTACAAAAATAGGCAAAGCATTACGCAAAGTCCAGCCCAAACCAAATAAAATAATGACAATTAATCCCATCACCAGCACTTCGCCCGTTGCAAATAAATACACCAGCATTGCCAAGATTGAGATAATAAAGGTCATGAAATACAAAAAGACATCAATCATATT
Organism: Thiomargarita sp.; assembly: GCA_020720115.1. Classification (GTDB taxonomy): domain Bacteria; phylum Pseudomonadota; class Gammaproteobacteria; order Beggiatoales; family Beggiatoaceae; genus BB31. The sequence goes on from DYPD01000098.1 coordinate 6,834, forward strand.
CGCAATAAAGCGAAATTTAGGCAGGTAGCTAAAAGGATTAATCAACTGCACAAGGCGGCGGAAAATCAACAAACCCACCATCACACCAATAAAGACTAAAAAGGAGAAAACGATGCTTAAACCGCGCTTACTGAATATCGCTTGCACAAACTGATTAAAAGCTTCTGAGGCAGAAAGTTTGTGGGTTTGTAAATCCAATAATTGTTGTTTGGCAACTTCTAATTTGGCGCTCAGTTCTTCCTCTTGCTTTATCCAATAGTCTTTTTCTGCCGCCAGACTTTTTTTAACGCTTTCATCATTAGATTCATTAAGCAACACCTCTATTTGTTCAATACCTTTATGGATTTGTGGTAACTGTTGCTCATAAGACGCAATTGAACTACGCAGAAACTCGGTACGCCGCGCAGGTTCGGTAAACTCAGTTAAACCCACAATCAGCGGCGAAAAAACTTTAGTTAATTCTTCATTGGCATCAATTTTCTTGTTTTTATTATCCGCTAATGCAGTGGCATCTATGCCCGTGCTGGTCAAGGTAAAATCATGTTTAAGACTGGCTTGGCGCTCAAATATTTTTTTGAGTTGCTCGGTAATGCTGGCTTTTTCTTCAGGGGTTTGTGCAGCTTTTAAGGTTTTTTCTGCTGCTTCAATATCTTTTTCCACCTCTACCAATGAAGAAATAATGCTCTTTGCAGTTTCCACCTTTTTAATCAAGCCGATGTAATCTGATAAATAGACATAAATAATTTCATAGAAGGTATTTTCATAACCCAAGTCGGTCAACATGCCTGGTAACTTATCAAAATTGATGCTTTCTAACTCCATTTCATGTGCAATCTTGTTGAAAGTATCCAGATAGCCGTGCTGTTGGGTTTTTAATTGCGCAATTTCTTTTTCTGCTACATCTTTTTCTGCTTTTTGTAGACTACTGAGTGTGCTTTCTTGTGTATCTATTTTAAGTTTGAGTTCATGTGCAGCATGAATTAGGGGCGCTACGCGCTGAATCTTGACCAGCGTAGTATGATAAGCCGTCAGCGAAGTGGTGATTTTTTCCAATATTTCTGGAGGAAATTCGGTTTTCCCCGCACTAGAGGCTTCTGCGGTTTCTGTGGTTGCTTCCGCAAGTGCGGCTGTCATTGTTTCTACTGGTGTTGTAGTCGTTTCTGTTGTGGTGGGTGGGGTTTCCGTTGGTATTAGTACGGACAAATCAAGTTGAGTAAAGGGCTGACCAATCAATTTGCTTTCTACGAGAGCAAATTGTTCAGCGGAAAGCTGTGCGGATAAAGAGGCAATGGCTTCTTTGCTTACTTTAAGTTCTACTTCTGGCTGTGCTGATCCTGCGGGAGCCGGGTCTTCAGCAAAGAGCATTGCAGTAGAAAAAACAACGGCAAGTGACAGTAAAACCTTCACATAATTGTATAGGTTAGATTGGGTATTCATGATTTTTCCTTAAAAACTAGGGTTAAATTCAATTTTTACTAGACTTTTACTTTCACTTGCTGTTGTAGAAGCGATTGACTGGCTTTACTTAGAACCCGCAACCCAGCGCAATCCCCAATGATAGGCTTGATCCATGTCTTGGTGACCATTAAAAAAGCGTACTTCTTTGGATACCCGTAATCCGCCGCTACTGTTGTCAAAGAGTGCTAAAGCGCACATGCCTTTGTTGCTATGATCATCTAAATGTAATTCGATTTCTGGGTTGCCGGCTTGTTTGATTTTTACAATACCATCGGCTTGATCCCAGCGGGCAATACCTTCGTAAATGAAGGCATAAAACAAAATGCGGCGTAATTCACCGAGGCGCTGCCCATTGACGCGGATAAATTCTCCAGCGGCAACCGCACCGGTGCGATCATCGCCCATGTGTCGAATGAAGGGTGGTTGCTCGTAAGACCCCCAGGATTCGCCGAGTGCTTGAATTGCGCCTTTAGTTCCATCTTTTAGTTCAAATAAACATCCCAAATCCAAATCAATGGCGCTACTGCCACCGCCCATGAGTTTGGAGAATAAACCACCGCTTTTTTGTGCGCCGCCTTTTTGATTCCAGTTGAGATTAACCAGTATTTCTCCGCCTGCACCGCCTTTTTGTTTGAGTTCAAAGCTGTCACCTTTATTTTTTAAGGTGACTTTTGAACTGAATTTGAATCCGGCTGCACCCGGCAAGGTGTTGAGAAACTGATTGAGATCAATGACGTTGTTTTCATTGATGAGTTTTGCGCCCATGAAATCTGTGTTGTCAATTTTGGCAATCACAGCCACCATGCCTTTGTCGCGTGAATCCAGCGGCACAACGTAGGATTTTCCAGTGTCGTCGAGAATTTCGACGCGCCCGTCGTAGTTGCTGAAGGGACTGTTTTTGCCACTGCTGGCGTCGGTGAAGTTCAGCGCACAAATGTACACTTCTGCCATGTTGTCAAGCTTGCTAATGCGTAAGGTTTCTTCATTGCTGCCGCCGGCTGCGCCGACGCCCGCGTCGCCGCTCAGTTCAATGAAGGGAAAGGCGTTCAAATCGCCTTGTGAGCCGCCGGCGTAATTGGTGGAGTAAATCCCGCCGGTACGTCCGTCTTTGGTTTTGTAAAATGCCATTAAATCCAGGTCAACCGCCGCTTGCCATTGCAGTTTGACCAGTAGTTGTTTGACCGGCACATAGGCATGTGCGCCTTTTTGTTGCAGTTCCATAGTAAACGCCTTTTTGGTAGTTAAAAACAATATAATCAATAAGTTGGAGCGGATATTAGAGCGCTTCAAAATAGCTCAACAGGGTACGTTGTAAGCCATTTTCATTGTCATCGCTGACAGTAAAAAAGAAGCGCCCTTGATGATGCGTTAAACCTTCAAAATTATCAATCAGCCAGCCTTGGCTATTGTCGAGCACCGCTAAATTGCGCACGGCACAGGCTTGCTGCCCTCCGCGACAGGCATCGGTCAACTGCACTTCCCGCAGGCTGATAATCAGGGGCTTCCAAATGGAGGTAAAGGCGCGTTCTAGCACCAGTAGACGATGCTGGGGCAAGGCTTCCAGCGCCACCACTGCGCTCTCTGGTGCGGGATAGGTGTTCCATTCCCAGAATGTGCCGTTGGTGGAATACAGGCGGGTGCGATTTTTCGGTAAAGCGGATAGGGGCAATTCGGGGGTGGTTAAGACGCCTAATTCAGTATTCCAAGCAACTGATTCCAAAGCCTTATTTTTGTCTCTGTAATTGCGAATGTCTTGTAAGTCCGGCGGCAAGGTCACTTCGCCCAGCCGCTTGCCCTGCGGATTGTAGCGCCAGATGCGCGGTTGCACTTCAAAGGCAATCAGCAATTCGGTATCGCCAGCGATGCCGTTATTGGCATTCAGTGCCACCATGCCTTCGCTGTCACGCCAACCGCGTGTCAGCGGTTGTGCTTTTGCATCACGCAGCGGCAGAGCGTGCAACACTTCCACTTTTTGCAGTGTTTGCTGTTCCATAGTGACACGCAAGTGGAATAGCGTGCCGCGATCATTGAGCGCGTACAAAAGCTGCGCGTCTTCATCCCAGGCTAACGCAGACAATTCTGTCACCTTAAATCCGTCTACTTCTTGAAACGGCATATGCAGTGTGCCGCGCAGACGTATCTGCATAAAGCTGTCGCCTGGATTGTGGCTATCGGATAGGGGATATTGCATTCCCGCTAGCGTGCTGCAAGCTGCCAGCATAGTTGTGCCTAGTAAGCACAACAGTAGTTGTGTTCTAAGAGATTTTTGCACGCAAGTTGTGGCTATCCAAGCACGCTGAAAAAGCTGTTTTGCCAAGCATAAAGGCTGCATTGTGTTCTGCTATTCCTTAAAGTAGCACAGCACAACTGTGAAAGAAAAAAGCTATGAGAGATACAGGATTTTATGTAGAAATGCCTATGAATAGATGAACTGCAATCCATAGGCACTGTCTATAAAATTAGAGCACAGTATCAAAAGCTGAGTAGGCTTTTTTCATCCACACTCTGGCGCGTTGTCTTTCCATAAAACTCAAATGCGGCACGCTACTGTCGGTGAGGTTGATAGCTGCCCAAAAGCTCAGATTTTGTTTGTCAATTTTGCGCATGGTGGGGGCGTGTAATGCGGGCAAAGCAATGTGTTGTACAACATCAGTTTCGGTGTTTGCTGATGTGTGCTTTAGCAGGGTTTCTATGTCGGTAAAATCACTGCCACAGCCTTGGTTTTTTACCACTATGCAGCGCAGTTTATCAGCGTATTTAGTTAAGAAGTTATCCAGTAGTTGTACTGAATCTCGCCCGCCATCTACCGCATACCAATACAACAGTGGTATTTGCATTTCAACGCAGAGTTCTAAGACACCATTTTCTTCTATCCAGCGATCCAAAAAGCGTTGGCTTTGTGCGGGTAAATCTACCAAAATGTGGCGGTTTTCTTCTAAGGCTAATTCCATAATAGCATCGGTTTGTTCAAAGAAATCGAGATTCAAGGGGCGGGTAAAATCTTGATAATAACGGGTTAAAGTGGGATGCGATTGATCGGCATCTAAACCAATATAGGGATAGGGTTTATCCAGAAAGTATTGCGATAGGAGTCGTGCAGTAACAGATTTGCCCACGCCACCTTTTTCACCACCGACAAAATGAATCATGCTCATGTTAAAAGTCCTTTTCATTAACAACGTTAGAAATGTCTTTGCTTGTTGTGCTTAGACTAGAGTGCTACAAATGGGTTTTGCTAAACAGTGGCTTTAGGTTGGGTGAAATCAGTGATCAGCGGTACTGGCGTGTGCTTCGTACCATTCGCGGGCTAAACGCTGTCCTTCGGCGATTTGTGGCGGGTCGGCAACGCGCACAATGGCGTCGCGGGCAGGGAGTGCGCCTTCGTGTCCCTGCATGGCGGCAAGGGAATACCATTGATAAGCGCGCACAAAATCTTGCGGTAGTCCTAAGCCGTTTTGATACAGGCTGCCGAGTTTGAACTGGGCTTCTTGATGTCCCTGGTCAGCGGCTTTTTGATACCAGCGGGCGGCTTGCAAGAGGTCTCTGGGTATGCCGCGCCCTTGTTCGAGTAAATGCGCGAGGCTGTATTGGGCGTCGGGTGAGGAGCGCAAGGCGGCGGCTTTGTACCAATAAGCGGCTTGAGCAAAATCCTGCGTTATACCTTGCCCTTCTTCGTACAGGATGCCGAGGTTGAATTGGGCGTCTACACACTCTTGTTCGGCAGCGCGACGATACCAGTAAATCGCTTGGGAGAGGTCTTGCGGTACTTTGCGCCCTTCTTCATAGAGGGCGGCGAGGTTGAACTGGGCTTCCAGATTGCCTTGTTCGGCAGCTTGCCGATACCAGTGCAGGGCTTGCGCGATGTTTTGCAACACGCCCTGTCCGGCTTCGTAGAGCAAACCTAAGCTAAATTGCGCCCCAGCGTCGCCGCGCTCGGCGGCTTGCCGATACCAATGCACTGCTTGGATGAGATCGCGCTCAATGCCCTTGCCTTGTTCGTACATCAAGCCCAGGTTAAATTGCGCATCGGTGCATTGTTGCAACGCCGCCTGCCGATACCAATGCACGGCTTGCGGTAAATCTTGTGCAACACCTTCGCCTTGTTCTAACAACACACCCAGGTTGTATTGTGCATCCATGTGCCCTTGCTCGGCGGCGCGGGTGTACCAGTGTACGGCTTGTTGAGTATCGTGCGGTAAACCTTCACCTTTTTGATTCAGCACACCGAGTTGAAACTGCGCCTGCACTTCATCTTTTTCAACTGCACGGCGGTGCAAATCCAGCAAATAGGCAAAATCCTTGTGATCCGGTGCGACTCTTAAACCGGGGAAGGGATTTTGCGGCTGTTGGGTTAATTGCGGCGCGGCGCTTCGCGCTGGCGCGGCGGCGGGTGCAAGCATAGCGGGCGCGTTGTTGGTTTGTTGGGCGGCGGGATTGAGGTTTAATTGCTGCAACATACCAAGAATTTCTTGCGGCATATCCTGCGCCAGCGGTTGCGGCACTTGCAGCGGCACCACGCCCGACGGCAAACCAGGTAGCCCGCGCAAAGCTTCCGGGTTAAATTCAGCAGTGGTCGGCTGCGCCGCTTTTTGATACCACTGCTGCGCTATGTTAGTGTCTTGAGGAACCCCTTGTCCTTTTTCGTGCATCACACCCAAATAGTAATACAGCAAGCGCATATTCAGGGTTTTTTGCGTGTGCGCCAAATCTTGTTCAGCAGATTTGCGATACCAATGCAAAGCTTCGATAAGTTCTGGCTTCGTCTGTTTTTGGCTTTCCTGTATACGCTGAAGCGGCTGCCGTGCTTCCGCAACGCCCTGGTCTGCGGCTTGCTGATACCAGTATTCCGCTTGCGTCAGATCGCGCAATTCGCCTTTACTCTGGCTATACAAGACGCCCAGATTAAGCTGTGCCTTGCTATGCCCCTGCTCAGCAGCACGCTGAAAATATTGCATCGCCCGCGCCACATCCTTTTCCACGCCACGCCCATGCGCATACAGCCCACCCAAGTGATAACAAGCCTCAGTATGGTTTTGCTCCGCAGCCTGCTGATACCAATGCGTCGCCTGCTGATAATCCTGCGCCACCCCCTTACCACTGTGATACAGGGTAGCCAGATTAAACTGAGCCTTCACCGTACCCTGCTCAGCCGCCGCATGATACCAATGCGCTGCACGCTCCAAGTTTTTCGGCATTCCGCGCCCATAATGATACAGAGCCGCCAGCAAATATTGGGCTTGAGGATGCCCCTGAGCGGCGGCTTGACGAAACCATAAAGCCGCTTGCGTAAAGTCTTTTTTATTAAAATATTCCGCGCCTTTTCGATACGCAATGGTTCGCGTGGATTCTGGTGCAGCCATAGTCTGCCTCTAGTCTTTATGTGTGCTGAAAAATGCAAGCATTGTAGCAAAACTCGCCGCCAGGTCGCCTGAAATTAGCGGCCATTAAGCTGAAAACCTTACGTTGAGCCAATTGATAAGCCAGTGCTTACAAAATATTTTAGCGGCTTTTTATGACACACAGCGGGCGCGAAGCCAGATAAAAAGCGTCACATATCCTCATGCAAGCGCTCCACGCCACATGAATAACCCGTGATTCCTCGTGCGAGCGTTCCACGCCGCATGAGTTATTGCGCGCTCTGCGCGGAATGGCGGAACGCACAGAACGCGAAAACCACCGTGCCGCGTATTTTTATGACACACAGCGGGCGCGAAGCCAGATAAAAAGCGTCACATATCCTCATGCAAGCGCTCCACGCCACATGAATAACCCGTGATTCCTCGTGCGAGCGTTCCACGCCGCATGAGTTATTGCGCGCTCTGCGCGGAATGGCGGAACGCACAGAACGCGAAAACCACCGTGCCGCGTAAAACTCAGGCACGAGGAAACACCCACAAAAAACGGCGCGGACATTCATCCGCGCCGTTTTACCAACAAATAGGGCTAGGCAACCGCCATCACCCGCCATCAATCACTACATTAATCTAACGCATCTACCCCCACAATCCCCACACCGGTTGCGCTCGAAGCAGGCTGCATCGAAACCGTATACACCGCCGGATTCCCCGCCGCCAAATCACGCAAAATCGCCGCATCTCGGTCGTCTGCTGGAATCAGATTGGCTGGTAAAGCCATGATTTCACCCGCACGCGGATGATCACGCCAATTATCATTGCCCTCCAACAGCGTCGCTGCGCCGCTGCCCAGATTCAAACGCACCAACTCCAATTTAGGATCAAGCGCACCCGACAGGCTGTCATTCACTCGCAAACCGCGCAGCAAGGCTTTCAACGTACCACTGCCCTGCACCACAAAGCCCGCCACCGCGTTGCCCTCATTAGGCTCGACTGAACAGCGTCCGCTGATATTCACCAAACGGCTTTGCGTGGTATCGCCGTCCAAATCATCCACTCCGACAATACCAATACCATTGGTGGTTTTCGGTGCGCCAATGGCAGTATAGACACCCGCCTCCAAGTTCATCAACAAAGCCGCATCCACTGCTTTTGCGGGCACTAAATTAGCTGCCAAAGCCGCCACCTCGCCGCTGCGTGAGTCTGTACCCCAATTATCATTGTTGGCAATCGGCTGAAATTGCCCCGCCACCAAACGATACAGAGTCAACTGCATATCCAAATTCGGCGACATGGAAGTCACTTGCAAACCACGCAACAACACCTTCTTGCTACCCGTGCCAGAAATCACAAAGCCCGCCACCGCGTCTTTAGGACTGGCTTGAACACGACAACGCACGCTGATGTTGGTGAGGCGTGGTGGGGCAGAAATAACACTAAAGTTTGCCGTGCAACTCTTCGCGGCGCTCATGGTCACGGTTGTGGAGGTTGCTGTGCCGGAACAATCGCCGCTCCAGCCGGTAAAGACACTGTTTGCGTCAGAAGTGGCAGTCAAAGTCAATGTCACCACCGTGTTGAGGGCATAGTTTTCAGTGCAATCCGCGCCGCAGTTAATGCCCGGAGGTGCGCTAGTAA